>DODI01000428.1:0-5114 GCA_003509045.1 Planctomycetota bacterium
ATCACCAGCGCCTACGTCACCCCGGAGTGAGCCGATGCCTCTCGATGTCCTGAACCCCTTTGACCAGAGCATCGTCTGCGGCCTCGACTACGATGAAGGTCCGACGCTCGAGGCGAAGATCGCCGCGGCGCACAAGGCTGCTGAACGCTGGCGGCAGGTACCCCTTGGCGACCGGATCGAGCAGGTCCGCGAGGGACTGGAGCGCTTCCGGACCGAATCCGAGCGGATCGCGGCAGATGTCTCGCGCCAGATGGGCAAGCCCATCTCCCAGGCCCGCGGCGAGGTCAACACGGTCTTCGCACGGGCGGATCACATGCTCGAGCTCGCCCCTGAGACGCTCTCGCCCGACACCCTCCCGCCACTCGACGGATTCCATCGGCGCATCGAGCACACCCCGCTCGGGGTCGTCTTCAACCTGGCGGCCTGGAACTACCCGCTGATCATCCCGGTCAACGTGATCATCCCCGCGCTGGCCGCCGGCAATACGGTGCTCCTGAAACACAGCGCGAAGACGCCCCTGTGCGGACAGGCCTTCGAGGATGCCTTCGGATCACTGGAGGTACCCGGGCTGGTAACGAGTCTCATCCTGACCCACGAGGAGACCTCCCGGGTCATCGCCGACGCAAGGGTCAACCACCTCTCCTTCACCGGCTCGGTGGAGGGAGGACGCGCGGTCTACCGCCAGGCGGCCGAGAGATTCATCGATGCCGGACTCGAGCTCGGGGGCAAGGACCCCGCCTACATCGCCGAAGATGCCGACCTCGCATTCGCCATCGCCAATACCGTCGATGGCGCCTGCTACAACGCCGGACAATCCTGCTGCGCGGTCGAGCGGGTCTATGTCCATCAATCCCTCCTGGACGACTACCTTGCCGGAGCGCGCGAGGCGCTCGAGGCCTACCGCACCGGCGACCCGCTCGCTGAGGAAACGACGCTCGGACCGCTGGCCAACCGCGGAGCGCTCGACTTTCTCGAGGACCAGGTCCGGGACGCGGTCGACCGCGGAGCTAGCCTGCTGACCGGCGGCGCGCGCGCGGCGGATTGCGCCGGGAATTTCTTCCAGCCGACCCTGCTCGCCAGGGTACCGAACGAGGCTGCCGCCATGCAGGAGGAGAGCTTCGGCCCGATCCTGCCCGTTCTCGGCGTTGCCGATGATGAGGAGGCGCTCGCCCGCATGCGAGACACCCGTTTCGGCCTGACCGCGTCCATCTGGACCGGCGACCAAGAGAGAGCCGAACGCTTCGCGCGCTCACTCGATGCCGGAACCATCTTCCAGAACCGCTGCGACTTCCTCGACCCGGCTCTACCCTGGACGGGCTACGGCGACAGCGGCAAGGGCTCGACCCTGTCGCGCTACGGCTACCTTCACCTCACACGCCGCAAGAGCATTCACTTCCGCACAAAGACCTGAAAGTCCATCACTTGAGCGACTGCAGGTAGGCGACCAGGTCGGCAAGCTGTTCGGGTGTAAGACTGTTCACGAGGCCGGTCGGCATGACCGATCCCGGTGATTTCCGCCTGACCCCGACCTCGCTCTTTTTGATCGTCGAGGAGATGCCGTTGGTCTGCCTGAGCTCGACCTCGTCGGCGCTCTCGCTGGTCACAAAACCGGTCATCGCCTTGCCGGTCTTCATGACGAAAACGTAGGTATCAAAACCCTGGGCGATCTTGGCGCTCGGCTTGAGGATGGACTCGATCAGCTCCGCCTTCTTATAACGCTTGCCGATGTCGACCAGGTGCGGCCCCTTGGGAAGCTGCCCGTTGGCCGTGGTGTGGCAGGTGTCGCAGGTCTGGAGCTTGAAGAGCGCCTCGCCCCGCTTCGCCGAGCCAGCAGCCTTCAGAGCGCGGCCGGCGGCGGCCTCCGGCTTGATGTTCGCCACCAGGTTCGGATTGTTCGGATCGGCCCTGGGAACCGCGATCGGTGCCTGGGGCTTCTTCGCCCGGGCGGCGACGGCAGCGGCGGTCGGCAGCCCGGCAATCTTGACCTTATGGCGTGAGAGTTGAGCGCCGGCCGCCTCGATGGTTTTCGCGCCGGCGCCTGAAAGGAAGCTCTTCAGCAACGCGGCGATCCGCTCGCTCTCCTTCCAGGTCTTGCGATCGTAATAAGGCCCGGTACGGTCGGGACGGGTACCCCACCAACCCCCCTTGTAGTCACCCTCGCGGTGGTAGAGCCTGATCAGTGTCGTCAGGATCTCCTCACGGGTGTCCGCGTTCTGAGTGCGGCTGAGGCCGCCGATCAGGCCGGAGACGGCCTCCTCGTTGTGCATGTACTTGAGGGCCCAGAAGGCGCCATCTGAATAAGGACCTTCGATACCCTCGAGACAGACCTTCACCGCGTTGCAGCTCTCCAGGGCGCGAACCGCCAGGTGGGGAATGACGCGCCCCGGATCTGCCTGCTTGTAGAGAGGCTTCGCCGTCGGCGCGGGCTGGCCCGAGGGACGCTGCGTAAAGGGCAGGATCGCCTTGCCGGCCTCGGCGCGGCCGAGCCGCCCGAGGCTGATCAGGGCCTGGGCCCGGACCCGCGGGTTCTCATCCTTCAGGGCAACAAGGAAGGGCTCGAGCGGCAGCTTGTCGAGCCCGGCCTTGTCATCGGTCAGGGCGCGCAGGGCTGCCTCCCGGATGGAGGCGTCATCGAGCAGCTTGAGCAACGCTGCATTCGAGTTCGCCCCCAGGATCTGCTTGAGCGTATAGATCGCGGCGATCCGGCCGTAGAGCGGGGCCTTGGAATTTGCGGCCAGGCCTGAAAGACCGGCGATCCTCGCCGTGCCTTTTCCGCGGCGCACAAGCTCGCGCTGGGAATGAAGCCGGTGCACCGCGGAGGGTGAAGAGAGATAGCCCAGGAGGGATGCCTCGCTGGTGTCATACAGCGGCTTGAAAGGCTTCGGGGTAAACCCGACCGGGGTGACCTGGGTAACGAAGCCGACATTGGGACCGCTGAAGTTGAACTTGCCGTTCTTCCAGCTCGTCACGTAGAGGCGGCCGCTGCCATCAACGTCCATGTCTGTCGGTCGTGGGAGCTTGAGAAAGACCTCCTGGTGGGCGTCAAAGGTAGCCCCGTTGACTGGCAGGTTGTGGCGGTAGACCGTGCTGGTGCCCCAGTCACAGGTGTAGAGAGCGTCGGCGTAGGGTTTCGGCCAGCGCAGATCCTGGAAATACATCGCTCCGCAACCTGAGCCGCCTCCGTAATCCTTCAGCGGCGGCAGGCTCTCTCCGGTGAAGTTGAGGTAGAGCGAGGGGTAGCCGTAATGGCCCGACTGGATGACGTGGCTGAGGCGAATATCCCAGCCGCCGCCATCATTGGTGTTGTCGCGGGTATAGAGGTTCAGGTAGGGATCGACGCAGATGTCGACGATGTTCCGCTGTCCCCAGCTGAAGATCTCCATGTCGCTCCCGTCAAGCCGGACCCGAACGACTCCTCCCCCGCGACGGGCAAGAACGGTGCCCTCCTTGCCTTTGGCCTCGGTGAATCCAAAATCACCAACGGCGATGTAGAGCCAGCCGTCGATACCCATGCGAATCCCGTTGGTCGTATGATCAGCCCCCCGGCGCTTGGTCTCATCGGAGCTGATGCCCGTGATGAGCGTCTCCTCGCGGTCAGCGGCACCGTCAAGGTCATCATCGTGATAGACGGTTAAGAACGGCGGGTGGAGCACCCACAGGGAGCCATGGTCGTAGAAGAGGCCGCGGGGATGGTCCATCTTCGCGAAGACGTTGATCTTGTCGGCCTCGCCATCTCCATCGGTGTCGATGCAGCGAAGCACCCTTCCTCCGCCCGGCTTCTTACCGAGCGAGCCCTGCTCGTCGACCCCGACGAAGACCTCGCCGGTGACGGCGGCGGCGATGCAGACCGGGTAGTTCACCTCGGGCGGCTTGCCGAAAAGGGTCGCCTTGAAGCCCTCGGGAACCTTGACGTCGGCGATGCTCGAGGCGGCCGCGACGGCAGGCGCGGCGTTCCTGATCGTCTTCTTGAGCTTCGGCAGCTCCTTGCTGGTATAGGCCTCGAACTCCCAGAAGCTGCCCCAATAGGAACCGCTCGACCCGAGGAACTTCACCCGCAGGTGGCGGGTGGCGGGCGAGTCGACCTTATGCGGCATAACCTGCGCCTTCTTCTTGTTTTTCGACTGGTCGACAATCGTCTTCCACTCCTTGCCATCGGCGGAGGCCTCCACCTGGTAGCGATAGGCCGCGCCGCCCTTCTCCCAGTGAATTCGAAGGGAGCGAACGTACTTCGGCGCGCCGAGATCGACCTGCCAGGTCTCGCCGGGGTTGCTGCCGTTGGCACACCAGCGGGTGCCGAGGTTGCCATCGTTGCCGTACTTCGTGAGGTTGTTCTTGTTCTTCTCCTCGCTGCTGGCGAATGCCTTACCCGCCATCGACAGGTTGCCCTTCTTGCGCAGCTTGCCGGCGGCCCGGGGCTTCGCCCCGCCGCCGGATGGTTTCGCGGTGGGAGCCAGGCTCACCGCTACCAGCGCACGGATCGCCTCATCTGTTTTCTCTGTGCTCGGAGTGAAATCCTTCTCGGTGTCCCTGCCGCAAGCCCAGAGCAGTCCCCTGGTGACCATGTCGAGGTACTTCGGCTCAGCCATGGTCTCGTTGTAATGACCGATGGTGGTGGCGAAGACCTTTCCATCTCCGTAGCTGTTGGTCCAGACGCAGACCTGGGGCTTGTTGTCGCCTCTGCGGTTGGCCTGCCCGAGCACCGTGGCGGTGTCAAAGAGCCTGATCGAGTGGTAGAGCTCCCCCTTGGGCGCGACGAACTTCGAGCCGAAGCCCTTCATGATGGGATGGGCGGGCTTCATATTGTCGACGGTGAAGGAATAATGCGCTCCGTGCCCCGGCGACTGCATGCCGACGAATTCGAACCACTGGTCATCTCCTGTTCGGTAGCAGTGCATGGCGCAGTGGATCAGCAGCGCCGGCAGGCCCTCTCGGTGCGGCCGGAGAATGTTCGCGACGAACTCCTTGTCTTTGACGCTTGCGAAGCACTCGTTGTGAACCACGACGTCAAAACCCTTAGACCAGTCGCGGTCCTGGTAAAGCGGGATCTTCGCGTTGGTCGTACTGCCGCCCTGCCGGGCGATAGTCCAGACGACGTAGGCCCGGGCGGAAACACC
>DODI01000201.1:0-11833 GCA_003509045.1 Planctomycetota bacterium
ATCCGTCACCTCGGGCGCCTCCGCGTCCGCCACCTCGGCATCCGCTTCATTTTCTTCCGCCTCGGCCGGAGTAACGCATTCGATCGCCGCCAGCGCATCTCCATCCTGGAGGCGCATCAGGTTTACGCCCTGGGTCGAACGCCCCATTACGCTGATCTCCGATGCCTGGGTCCGTATCAAGAGGCCCTCACGGCTCATCAGGACAATGTCATCATCTTCCCGGACAGCTTTCAGGCCCACCACGGGCCCATTGCGAGAGGTCGCCTTGATGCTAATGATTCCCGCGCCGTTTCGTTTCTGGCGTCTGTAGTTATCTACGGCCGTCTTCTTGCCAAAACCGTTGGCGCAGGCCGTCAACAGGGTGACTCCCTCCTCCGCAGGATCAAGGATCGCCATATCAACGACCTCATCATCCGCCGAAAGATTGATGCCCCCCACTCCGGCCGCGGTCCGCCCCATGGGGCGGATGTCGGCCTCATCAAACCGGATGGCCTTGCCCGCCCGGGTACCCAGCACCACCTCCTGCCCGGCCCGGCAGAGAGCGGCCCCGATGAGGGAGTCGCCTTCCTTGAGCTTGATGGCAATGATTCCCGTTTTCTTGGGGCGAGAGAATTGGTCAAGGCTGACCTTCTTGGTCGTGCCCTGCCGGGTAGCGAAAACAACGAAGTGCTCGGCATCGAACGCATCGACGCACAGCAACTGGCTGACCGTTTCGCCCTGTGCCAGGTTCAGGAAGTTGATGATCGGACGGCCCTTCGCAGTGCGCCCCATATTTGGGATTTCGTAAACCCGCAGCCAGTAGACGCGCCCCTTGTCCGTATAGAGCAGGATGTAGTCATGGGTCGAGGCGACAAAGAGGGTCTTGACGAAATCCCCCTCTTTCTTATTGCCCCCGGCGACGCCGCGGCCGCCGCGGCCCTGGCTGCGATAGGTGCTCAGCGGGGTGCGCTTGATGTAGCCTTCCCGGGTAAAGGTAACCGCCACCTGTTCCTCGGGAATGAGGTCCTCATCGGCGTAATCCTCCGCCTCCTCAACGATCTCGGTGCGCCGCTCATCCCCAAGCTTCTTCTCCGCCTCTCCCAGCTCTTCGATAATCAGGTCGAAAACAAGCTGCTCGCTGGCGAGAATTTCCCGGTAGTACTTGATGTCCGTGTGCAGCTGGTCCAGCTCGTCCTGAAGCTTCTGGCGCTCCAGCCCGGTCAGCCGCCGCAGCTGCATGATCAGGATCTGGTGAGCCTGGATCTCGGTGAATTGGTGCTCGGCCATCAGGCGGGACTGGGCCTCTTGATCCGTCTTGGAAGACCGGATTAAGGCGATCACCTCATCAATAATGTCGAGCGCCTTCAGCAGGCCCTCGACAATATGGGCGCGCTCTTCCGCCTTGCGCAGGAGATAGCGGGTCCGGCGGCGAATGATCTCTACTCGATGGCGCTTGTATTCATTGAGCAGCTCCTTGAGACCGAGGGTCTCCGGACGGCCGCGGACAAGGGCGATGTTGATGATGCTGAATGTGGCGCTGAGCTGGGTAAACTTATAGAGTTGGTTAATAACCACCTCGGGCGAAGCGGACATCTTGAGCTCGATAACCAACCGGATGTTCTTATCGCTCTCGTCCCTGACATCCGCAATGTCCTGGATGCGACCATCCTTGACACACTCGGAAATCTTCTCGATGATCGAAACCTTGTTCTCCTGGTAGGGGATCTCGGTAAAGATGATCGAATCCTTGTTCTTGCCGGGCTCGACATGGTACTTGGAGCGCACCTTGATCAGCCCCCGCCCTGTCCTGTAGGCCTGACGAATACCGGCCCGCCCGCAGATCTCCGCCCCGGTGGGGAAGTCCGGGCCCGGGATGTGTCCCATCAGCTCTTCTATGGTGATGTCGGGGTTCGCGATAAGGGCGCGCAGGCCGGCGCACACCTCTCCAAGGTTGTGCGGAGGCATGCTCGTCGCCATGCCAACGGCGATCCCCGTCGACCCATTGCAAAGCAGGTTCGGGAAAGCGGCCGGGAGCACGCTGGGTTCGTCAAGACGGTTGTCGAAGGTCTTTTGATGGTCGACCGTCTCCTTGTCGATATCGGCCATCAACTGAACGGTCCCCTCGGCCATCCGCGCCTCGGTATACCGCATGGCAGCCGGAGGATCGCCGTCGATCGAGCCAAAGTTGCCCTGGCTGTCAACGAGCGGGTAGCGGGTGTTGAAGGGCTGGGCCATGCGCACGAGCGTGGGGTAGATGGCGCCGTCTCCATGCGGATGATAGCTCATCATGGTCTGACCCACGATGGCCGCGCACTTGCGATGCCCCCCGCGGGGTCCAAGGTTCAGATCCCGCATGGCCACGAGGATTCGGCGCTGAGACGGCTTCAGGCCATCGCGAATGTCTGGAAGCGCCCGCTGAATGATGACGCTCATGGAATAGGTGAGGTAGGACTCCTTGAGCTCATCCTGGATATCCAGCTCGCGGACCTTTTCGCCAGCACCAAAGCCTGTTTCTTCGTTTTCTGCCATATCGCGCTCAGACATCAAGGTTCTTCACATCCAGGGCATGCTCCTGGATGAACTTGCGCCTCTCCTCAACATTCGTTCCCATCAGGATCGTGAAATATTCGTCGGCCTTTTCCGCATCCGCGACCGTCACCTTCAGCACGGTCCGGTGCTCGGGATCCATCGTCGTCATGTAAAGCTGGTCAGGATTCATCTCGCCCAGGCCCTTAAAGCGCTTGGGATCCAGCTTGCGCTCGGCCGCGGAGTTGACCCCATCGAGTATATTAAGAAGGTCATAAACATTCTGTTCTTCGTCCTCGCCAAAGGAGAGCGCCCCGATCGGCTCCGGCTCCGCAACGCCCAGATCGGCATCGTTAATCAACCGACGAAGAGGAACTGCGGCCAGCTCGTGCTGGTCGAGGAGGGCGAGGATTTCTGTCAGGGGCCCGCTCTCAAAGATCGTATAGAGAACGGCATCGGCGGCCCTGCGTTCTTCCAGGTCGGCGGTTTCCTCACAAACCACGGCCTCTCGCCCGAGCTCCTTGCCAAGCTCCTTGATGCGATTCTCGCGCGCGGCGTCATCCTGATACAGCTCTCCGACGGGCTCCGCCCCGGCGACCCCCGCCACCGAGAGCATCCTGGGCGGCAGGATGCCGTCGTCGTTTGCCGCGGCCAGGTATTCGTGCAGAGCGAGGCCCTTGCGTTCAAGCGCCCGCTCGAGCCCCCTCAGGCGGGCGATGGCCTCGCAGAGCACGCGGAACGCTCCAGAGCGGAGCTCGACCCGGCCACCATCGAGCAGCAGGGTAACGTTTTCCACTCCAACCCGGAGCATCTCCGACTCGTATTCTTTCTCATCCTGAACGTACATGGACTTCTTCTTCGAGCCCTTGCGGGGGGCGAGTTCATAGAGCGGCGGCTGGGCAATGTAGACCGCGCCCGCATCGATCAGGCTTCTCATGTGCCTGAAGAAGAATGTCAACAGGAGGGTGCGAATGTGGGAGCCGTCTACATCCGCATCCGTCATGATGATCACCTTGCCATAGCGCAGCTTCGATATGTCAAACTCATCTCCGATGCCCGTCCCAAGGGCGGAAATAATGGTCTGGATCTCCTGGTGCCCGAGGACCTTGTCCATTCGCGTCTTCTCAACGTTGATAATCTTTCCCCGAATCGGAAGGATCGCCTGGAATTCGCGTACGCGCCCCTGCTTTGCAGAGCCGCCGGCCGAATCTCCCTCGACGATAAAGACCTCCGTCTGGAAAGGGTCGCGGCTGGAGCAGTCCGCCAGCTTGCCCGGCAGGCTGCCGCTGGAAAGGGCGGTCTTTCGGCGAGCCATGTCACGCGCCTTGCGCGCGGCCTCACGAGCGACGCGGGCATCGACAGCCTTGCGGCAGATGGCCTTCGCCGTCGAAGGGTTCTCCGCCAGATAGCTTGCCAGGCGATCGTTGACGACCTGCTGAACAACCCCTTCCACCTCGGTGTTGGAGAGCTTGACCTTGGTCTGGCTCTCGAACCTGGGGTCCGGAACCTTGACGCTGACGATCGCCACCAGCCCCTCGAGATAGTCCGCGCCCTCTGGAACGGTTTCCTTTTCCTTCACCACCTTGCTCTCGCGGGCGTATTTGTTCAGCGTCCGCGTCAACCCCGACTTGAACCCGCTCAGATGGGTTCCGCCGTGCTCGGTGTTGATGTTGTTGGCGAAGGTGTAAATGCTGTCTGCGGTATAGTCCCGATTATATTGGAAGGCGATCTCCACCTTGACTCCGGAGCCCTCGTCCTCCTTGTCGAAATAGACGATGTTGTCATGAACCGTCTCTTTCTTTCGGTTGAGATATTCGACGTAATCCTTGATGCCCTCTTCGTAATAGAACTCCTCGGCCTTTCCTCCACGGTCATCCGCGATCGACACCCTCAGCCCCCGGTTCAAAAAAGCGAGCTCGCGACACCTCTTCGCCAGGGCGGCGTACTGGAACTCGACCGTTTCCATGATGGTCGCATCCGGCTTGAAACGAACCTTGGTCCCGGTGCCCTCCGCCTCGCCCGCGACCTCAACCGGGCCGACCGGTGCGGGGGCCTGTCCCTCGCCCTCTCCCTTGAGCTCGTAGCGCTGGGTGTAATGTTTGCCCCCTCGGTAAACATCAACGGTGAGCCATTCGCTCAGGGCATTCACCACCGACACACCAACTCCATGCAGGCCGCCGGAAACCTTGTAGCTGTCATGGTCAAACTTCCCGCCGGCATGGAGGGTCGTCATAACTACGTCCAGGGCATCGCTCCCCGACTCGTGGGCTCCAACGGGTATGCCCCGTCCGTTATCTTCAACGGAGACGCTTCCGTCTTCGTAGATATGAAGCTTCACCGTATCGCAATGCCCGGCCATGGCCTCATCGATGCTGTTGTCGAGCACCTCGGTCACGAGATGTTCGAGACCCTTGATGTCGGTGCCGCCGATGTACATATCGGGGCGCATCCTTACAGCCTCAAGGCCCTCGAGAACCTTGATGTTGCTAGCCCCATAATCATCCTGGTTGTCAGCCTCGGTGGTCTTGGTGGCCCCAGAGGCGTCATCCGTTGACGTCATGTTTTTGCCTCGAAGGTTCCGGCGCGAAACCGGATATTCTGAAAGTTGGGAAAGCCTTCGCTCTGGCGCAAAGAGCTCATAATTTCCTCACGGTAATAAGCGGAGAGCTCACCGAGCAGAGGGGCTGAATCCACTTCAACTACAAGGGTTCCTCCCCTGAGGTCCACAATTCGTGTTCTGTCGGCTACTTCGTCTCCCACCGTATCTTTCCAGCACGTTTCCAGTTGGGCTCGACCCAGGGTTGTATCGAGGCTGTTCTCTTTTAACCATCGACGCAGAATGTCCTCGAGCACCTCGGGGCCCTTGCCGCCGGCTTCACTGCTGCGGCTCTTTCCACGGCTCCGCGTTTTTCGATCCGTCACTCTTCTTCTCTTTTTTCGCTCGGGTTTCCGGCTAAGTCTCAATTGACCACCAGGGGCATCAGGTAATGGCGGTAGCTTAGCTCGCCCTTGATCGCCCCCGGGCGCTCTGAACCGAAAAACTCCATCCTGACCTGTTCTGTGTCGATGGTTCTGAGCGCATCCACGAAATAGCTCGGGTTGAATCGGATCTCAACATCCTCGCCTTTTTTTTCCACATCCACCCGGATCATCGACTCGCCAATGTCGCTACCTTTGGATTCGATCGCGACCTCCTTGCCTTTGAAGCGAAAAATCACGGCCTCCGTCTCCTTGTCGGTAACCAGGGATGCGCTCCGGACAGCGGCAACGAGCTGCCCTCGATCCGCCGTTACCTCGCTCTTAACATCAGAAGGAATCGCGGATTTGTATTCGGGAAAGGTTCCCTCTACCAGCTTGGCCATCATCTCTCCGCCATCGAAGGACATCTGCACTTCCGTCTCCTGGAGGGCGAACTTGACACTCTCCTCCCCCTGGGACAAGACCTTGACCATCACATCAACGGCCCGGTTAGGGATAATTCCGGAGACCGCAGATGAGGTGGGATTGTCGATCTCCATCTCGTCGGTGGTCAGGCGCTTTCCATCGGTTGCCGTCATCTTGAGCAGGCCACCTTCTATCTCGCAGAAGACTCCGGTCAGCTGATAGCGGGAAGAGTCCCTTGAGGCTGCGACGGCTACACGGCGCAACATCTCGGCGAATTTGGCACGCGGCAACTCCAGGGCGCCCTCTCCGGAAAACCCCCTCACCTCTGGAAATTCGTCAGGGCTCTCTCCAAGCAGCTGGAAGGAATATTCTCCCGACTCGGAGCAAACCTTCGCTCCCTTCCCATCTTTGGTGGCCTCTATAATAATCCTGTTACCGGGAACCTCCCTGACGAGGGAGAGGAGCCTGGCTGCCGGCAGGGCCAACTCGCCCTTACCATCAACCTCCTGGCGTTCAATCTGCAGACACGCTGACACATCCAGATCGGTCGCCTTGATCTGCAATTCCTTGCCCGTCGCAACAAAAAGACAGTTACGCAGGATCGACTTGGTGGTCGGCCCACCCCCAGTGATCGCCGCGATACTTTGCAGTCGCTCAAACAGCTCGTTCTTTTCACAGCAAATTTTCATCGTTTATTCCTTTAGCAGGGTCCCACACTGAAACCCCAAAGCGGCATCGCTCGCAAGCCGCGCTCATTTCGCCTCAGACGAAAGCAAGCCATTCCATGGGTGCAGAGTTCACTTCCATTGAAAAACGCAAATTCAGGGTCACACAATCCGCCTGAAGCGCTATCAACCACCTTCGATAACACTAAATTGAGGAAGGGATCATTATAGTTCGGGCCCAGCTAAAGGCAATTAAATAATATACACGTAAACCTATGCAATCACTTGTCTTACGTTAAATCTTCCGGTGTTCCGAAAAACTTTTTACTTATCCGTAAAGTGTTTATATTGAAAGACTTACGTTAACCTTTCCGGGCCACAGGAAACTCATTATAGAGTGTCCTTATAACCTGTTTAAATAAAAGGGTTTATGTGTCCTTTTAGGGGGGTATGCGTTGTTGGCCAATGAGCTGGGTTTAGGGGAGAGTGAGTTGAATGATTGGTTAGGAAGCGGCCCTTAAGATGTTTCTATATATACATCATCAGTATCAGAACTCATCACCAAGGTTTTTGCTGTGGAATACAGGCCAGGCAAGATCTTAAGTCCTTATGGAGACAGGATTTATTTATTCCACAGGGGGTGTTTAATTCAGTTTCAGTAAAGGGGTACAAATTGTTGGATTTGATGACACAACTTTGATGAATTGTGAAATTCATGGGCGAGATGAAGCAAATCCCACAACGTATAAATGGCCATGCGAAGGGTTTCACACGGATGAGAGGCGGTATTTAACAGCTTGGGAGAGGGCTGCTTGCCGACGGCCAGGCCTAATGAAAGTGGGCCACGGAAAGCCGCGAACGAATCGTTTCGATGTCCGAGCGCAGGCGGCTGTCTGTACCAAGGCTCTCTTCTATTCTCTTGAGAGCGTAGAGAACCGTGGTGTGGTCTCGTCCACCAAAAAGCGTTCCTATCTGGGTCAACGAAAGAGGGGTTAATTGTCGCGCGAGGTACATGCCGACCTGGCGCGCCCGAACCACCGTTCTCACTTTTTTGGCCGAGAGGAGATCTCGTTCTTCTACCCCATAATGCGTCAAGACGATGTCGATGATGTTTCGCGCCCCTACCCCCCCAGAAGAAGGCTGCCCGCCGAGGTCAAGAAACTCATCCAGGGCCGCCTTTGCCATCTCTAACGTGAGGGGGGACTGGTGTAGCTGCGACACATTGATCAGGCAGTTCAGCGCGCCTTCTAATTCGCGGAGATTCTCGGTGACGTGTTGGGCGAGGTATTCGGAAGTGACAGGGGGCAGGCGATAGCCCTTTCTTTCCGCCATTCTCGAGACAGCCTCAGCCCGGGTCTCAAAATTAGGAACCTCGACCGGGGTGATCAGACCGGAGCGGAAGCGGGCGAGCAGCCGGCCTGGCAGCCCGGCCAGCTTCGCCGGATCGATGGCGCTCGAGAGGACCACCTGGTTGTTCTTGTTAAGATGATTTTCAAAGATGGAGAAGAACTCATCGAGAGTTCTTTTCTTTCCTGCCAGGAAGTGGATGTCATCGAGGACGAAGACCTCGCATTCGCGATACCGAGCATGGAAGGATCCCAGGTCTCGCTTGCCGGCCGCCTCGATGTACCTGTTGGTAAAGGATTCGGATGAATCACAGCAGACCTTGAGGTTAGATGTTTCCCGTAGGTGGCGAGCAATGCCCTGGAGCAGGTGAGTTTTTCCTACCCCGGATGGCCCGTGGATACATAGAGGGCTGTAGGTTTTGCCAGGGTGCTCGAGGACCGCCGTGGCGGCGGCATAGGCGACCCGGGATCCCGGACCGACCACAAAGTCATCGAGGTAAAATCTTTCGCCGCCCTCCTGGGATAAAGAGGCCGGGCCGAGGCGCGAGGCTGCCGGGCCGGCGGCGGCAGCTTTCTCCGGAGGGTTTTCCGTCGCGCTTTCGAAAGAAAGACTCACATCTTCTTCGCAGAGCTCACGCGCGATTCCACGCAGAAGTTCGCCATATTTCGTTTCGATCCACTTTGTTCGAAAGGGGCTCTGGGCGGTAAAGATAAAGGCGCCGGCTGGGTCGTAACGACAGGGCGTGTCAGCAAACCAGGAATCGAAATCTTCGCCCCCTACGCACTCGCGAACCCGCTCCTTAAGCGCGTTTACAAGGAAATCATCGCGATCTATGGAGCCTCCGGGAGACCCAGCCCGTAGAGACATGGCCAACCACCAAAGTAAACCACCGAGAAAAAGAACATCCGCAGCCCTGCTCCTGAAGTAGCAGCAGAGACGGCCCAACAGGCGAATAGTAGCAACTGCCAGATGGGCGGTCAACAGGAAAGGAGATGACCCGGGGTTCCGATTTGCATCGAGATGAGTTTAGGCTAAAATCCTACCCCGTTCGATCTAGTTCTTATCCAAGCGGAGAGGTGGCTGAGCGGTCGAAAGCGGCGGATTGCTAATCCGTTGTACGGTAAATATTCTGTACCCGGGGTTCAAATCCCCGCCTCTCCGCCATTTTTTATTCCTCGCCGCTTGCCGGCGGCAGGGCGATGCCGAAGATGGATGCTTCGAAGGCTAACCGCCCCTCGACAACGGCCTGCGTTTTGAACAACGACCGTTTGGCGGAAATGTTTACCGGGCTGGCGAGCAGGTGGAAGGTGTCTCCCACCTCAAGCACCCGCCTGAATCGAACCCGGTCTGCTCCCCCGAAGCCATACACATTTCCACTCTCTACAGCCATGCAGGTGTAGAAAGAGCAGAGCTGAGCCGCGGCTTCCAGCAGGAGCACCCCGGGGAAGATGGGCCTTCCAGGCATATGGCCTTTTGTCCAGAACTCGTCTTCGCACAGGGTGCGCACCGAGACCGCGATCTTTTCCTCGGGGTTGAAATAGGCGATCCCATCGAGCTGTTCGAATTCGAAACGCTGGGGGTTGTGGGCCCGGACCTCCTCCATGGAGACCTGGGCCTCGGTAAGGTCAACGGAGTCGAGATCGAAGAGAAGATCCTGGGGCATTCTTAATAGTCCGGGAAGATTAGGTAAATATTCGGCAGGAGAGGGATTCTGTTCTTGGATGGCTCACAGTTCAAGGGTCCTCTTCTCGCTTTCGGCTTTCTTGACAGGGCTGGCGGTGGCCTTAAAATCACCTTTGTGACTTCGCGAGGTCTGAGTTCACTAAAAGCGCGAAGAAAAAACGCAAAGGCGGGCGGGCAGAGCGCACCCGCCTGAAGGCCTTTTCCTTGTGCCCTCCATCCAGCAGCAGACATGCCAAAGCTAACCTTTAAGATCCAGAAGCACATCATCGAGCGCGATCCTCCCGAGGAGATCCGCGAGCTGGCCCTCAAGGGCTTCATCGATGCGGCAAACTACATGAAGTTTGAGAGCGCCCTCGAGGCGGCGGATTCCGACAGCCCGCGCTTCCTGCTGGTGGACTTCTCTCGCGTCAACTACATCAACTCCACCGGCATCAGCGCCCTGATCCGCTTCAATGAGGCATGCAAGTCTCGAGAGGGCCTGCTTTGTCTCGCCGGGGTTTCGCGCGCGGTTGGCCTCTCCATGCATCTCCTCGGAGTTACCAGCCTGATTCCTTTTACCATGGACATGGAGAGCGGCCGCCGGCATATCGCCGGGTTCCTGGATGGAAACAAGCCGGCGCTGCCTATGACGGAGCCTGCCGCCGATGCTGCGGCGCGCCCCACGGCCGTTCTGCACCAGTCGCCGCAGGGCTCCGGAACTCGAGCGCGAGTGCTGGTGCTGTCGCCCTCGACGACCCGGTTTACCCAGGTAATCGGGCATCGCATCGGAAAGCTTCAGGGCGACTATCACCTTCTGGACAATGCCGCAGAGGCTCTCGCCCGTTTCGACGAGATCGGCCCCGACCTTGTGGTGCTTGATGAGCGTTGCGATCCCGCGGGCGATTTTGTCAACAAGGTGAAGGCCCAGAAGAAGAGAAGCCTGACTTCTGTTATCAAGATCTATCCCGACAAGGAGGCGCTCAGCAAAGAGCCCGAATTTAAGATCTGGGAAAACGACTATCTTGTGGATCCATTTGAAATGCAGGAATTCTTCGCGTTGACGGAGGCCGAGCTGCTCAGGGTTCCCAAGGATCGCAAGGTCTTCAGCCAGCAGGTGCGATTCGACTTCCAGCCTCGCCCGGGGTGTGTGGAAAAGGCCTACAAGCTGAGCGACCTGGTGATTCGGCAGGCCATGGGGGACGAAGACGAGATAACGAGCCTCTACGCGGCGGTTAAGGAGGGGATTGACAACGCCGTCTTGCATGGAAGCGGGAAAGATCACGAGCTTCGGGTGGAGGTAAACTTTCTCGTGGACCACAAGAAGGTGACGGTTCTTGTAGAGGATCAGGGCAAAGGTTTCGATTTCGAGTATTATCTTTCCAGGCTCGATCGTCAGGATGCTTTCGAGGAGGCAAAGAAACGGATAGTGGATGAAGGAATGCGAGGCGGACTGGGAATCCTGTTGATGTCGCGGTGCGCCGACCGCCTTCATTATGCCGGGTTCGGTAATATCCTGAGACTAGAGAAGAACATTTCGGTAAAGCGATAAACAGTATGGCAGAAAATGTAACGCCCCCGGTTCAAGGGGAAGAAGAGTCTGCGCGGCAGGGTTCAGCCAGCGAGAGGCTGCGGGAAAAACTGGCCGGCTGCATCCGCACCGGTGAGATCACCCTCAGCTCAGGCAAGGTAACAGATTTCTATTTTGACGGACGGTTGGTGTCGCTTGACCCTGAAGGGTCGGTCTTGATTGCCGGGTTGATGCTCGATGCGCTGGAGGCCCGCGGCATCTCCGCGGTTGGTGGCCCGACTTCGGGCGCGGACCCTCTGACCTCTTCGATCGGGGTCCTGGCCTGGCAGAAGGGGGTGGAGATGAATCTCTT
The DNA here is from genome assembly GCA_003509045.1 of Planctomycetota bacterium. GTDB lineage: Bacteria > Planctomycetota > UBA8108 > UBA8108 > UBA8108 > UBA8108. Next base: position 11,444 of record DODI01000201.1, read on the forward strand.
TTTTGTACGCAAAGAGCGCAAGGAACATGGCCTGCAGCAAAGGGTAGAGGGGCCGCCTTTTCCCGCCCGGGAAGGATTGAAGGTTGCCCTGGTAGATGATGTTTTGACAACAGGAGGCTCTCTTCTGCAGGCCAGGGAGGCCCTGGTGGAGGAGCTTGGAGTCGAGCCCACCGTTGCCTGCGTCATCGTTGACCGTGAGGAGGGAGGCGAAGAGCGCCTGGCAGAGGTCGGAATGGAGACCGTCGCCCTGTTCCGGAAAAGCGATTTTCTTTGATATCGGGCGAATTCTGCTCCGGCGACTCTTGACGCTTGGCGAACAGGGATGAATAATCTTGGGTGCTGCTCAATCGGTAATGATCTGAATATCAAGCGGGTGTAGCTCAGTGGTAG
>DODI01000201.1:12160-16318 GCA_003509045.1 Planctomycetota bacterium
TCACGTTGCCAACGTGAATGTCGAGGGTTCAACTCCCTTCACCCGCTCCAATACAACAAAAGACGGCCTTCGCGATCGAGCGGGGGCCGTCTTTATTTTAAGCCGCTCATGCCGCAGCCTATCCGTCTCAGCCGACAAATGCGGCGAGACGCCTCGTTTTTTCATCGGGCCTTTTGCATTTTAGGGGTTCATGGGGGCGGCAGAGGGGCTCTTGCAGGCGACCGAGATTTTGTCCTAAGCACTTTCCTGAAAAGAGGATGTGTTTTTCAAGGCCCTTTTTTGCCATAGATTATCTGCTCTCCAGTTTCACTCTCTCCTGGCCTGAAATGGGCTGATTTGAAACGGTTTTACGGTTAGACTCTTCGGTTGCGGGGTCGTGTCTTGCGACTTCATGGTCGTCGGCCGCCCCCGCTTTGAAAAGAAGTTTAGCTTTTGTCCAGAGGGGACACCTGCTCGGGGCCAGTGGGCGAGGCCGAAGAGCAGCAAACGCAGGTAGAAACACCCAGAAATAACAATGACAATCGTACCAAACGAACAAGCCTCTTCGGCCAAGACAGGCATACCGCCGTATCCCGGCAAGCGCATCACCACCAACGGCAACCAGCTGGTTGCCTACTACACCGAAGCACGCATAACCGACGGCGGAATTTTTTATCCCATCACGCCTTCTACCGAGATGGGAGAGATGTACCAGCAGTCTTACGCCGAGGGCCAGCTGAGCGTTTTCGGCGAGCCCAAGATCGCAATAGAGTGCGAAGGGGAGCATGCGGCCCAGGGCGGCGCCATCGCCTATTCTGTTACGGGCAAGCGAACGGTAAATTTCACCTCCGGGCAGGGAATCGTTTATGGCGTCGAGCAGTATTATCATGCGCCCGGAAAGCTTTCGACGATGGTTCTTGAGGTTGCGGCCCGAGCGCTTACCAAGCATGCCCTCAATGTACATTGTGGACACGATGATATTTACGGCGCTCTCGATACGGGCTGGATCATGCTCTTTGCCCGGGATGCCCAGCAGGCGGCTGACCAGGCGGTGATTCTGCGCCGGGTTACCGAGCTGGCGCTGACCCCCGGCATGAACATACAGGACGGTTTTCTCACGTCCCACCTCGAGCGGTCCTTCCTGGTTCGTGAGTCAGATCTTTTGCGAGAGTTCCTTGGGCGCTCTGATGACATCATCGAATGCCCAACGGAGGCACAGAAAACCCTGTTTGGCCCCAACCGCCGTCGTGTCCCCAGGGTGATGGATCTCAAGAGCCCGGCCCTGATCGGGCCCGTGCAGAACCAGGAACATTATATGAACGGTGTCGCCGCGCGGCGGAACTGTTTCGTTGAGCCGATTCTGCAGTTCCTCAAGGAGGCCTATGAAGATTGGGGCAAGCAGACGGGTTGCTATTACGGGCTCCTTACCGAGTACATGTGTGAAGATGCCGATACCGTTTTCGTGTCGCTCGGTTCTGCGGCTGAAAATATCGAGGCAGCGGTGGATCACCTGCGCGAAACCCGGGGGGCAGGTGTCGGCTCCATCCATGTCAATGTCCTGCGGCCGTTCCCCGAGGCCGAAGTCATTCGCGCCATTACGGGTAAGAAAAATGTCATTATTCTCGAGCGTACCGATGAGCCCATGGCTGGGGACAACCCCCTTGCGCGCGACATTCGAACAGCGCTGACCAAGGCTATGGAAAACAGCTCCGGAAAAGCACATGCCGGCATCGGGACGATTGCGCCAGAAAACATGCCCCGGATCTTCTCGGGGATTTACGGGCTTGGCTCACGGGATTTCCGTCCCGAGGCGGTCCTCGGCTGCTATGAATACGCTACCGGCCAGTCCAAGCGAACCGATGGCCGTGGGGCTGAGGATGGGGAGTCATTCTTCACCCTGGGCATTGACCACCCCTATGAAGTCCGCTCCGAAGACACGCCGTCTCTCCTGCCGGACAACGCGATCGCCGTAAGGCTCCACTCCATAGGTGGCTGGGGAATGATCACGACCGGGAAAAACCTGGCCGAGGTTATCGGCGAGATCGGCGTCTTTGTCGCGGAGCGGGGGGATGTCAAAGATGAATACGGGCGCCGCGGAGAAGTTGTTCATATCAGCGCCAACCCCAAGTACGGCTCCGAGAAAAAGGGAGCGCCAACGGCCTATTTCCTGGTAGTCGCCCCGGAGCGGATCCGAGTCAATTGCGATCTGCGCCATGTGAACGTGGTGCTTTGTTGTGACCCCAAGGCCTTTACGCATCTCAACCCCCTCGAGGGGCTTGCTGATGGGGGCGCCTTTATCTGGGAGTCCGATGAAACACCCGAAAAGGCATGGCTGCGGATTCCGCCGAAATACCGCCAGGAGATTATCGACCGAGATCTGAAGATCTTTATCCTTCCGGGTTTCGAGATTGCCAAGGAGGCGACTGAGCGGCCCGAACTCCAGCTGAGGATGCAGGGTAACGCCTTCCTGGGCGGCTTCTTCGGCGTCTCCACCTTCCTCGAAGATTACGATATTGAGGGTGAGCTTTTCGAAAAGATCGTTCGCGCCCAGTATGTCAAGAAGTTCAGCCGCTTTGGTGACGATGTCGTTGAGGCGAATATGAAGGTCATGGTCAACGGGCGTGACCGGGTCCAGCCGGTTCCTCATGGAACGGTTGAGGCCGCTGACCTTTCCAGCATGCGCGGGGAGGCATTGCTTCCGGCGGCAGAGGCCTGCGGCTCTGGCGGATGCGGCAAGGAGGGATGTGCTCCGGCGCCGGAACAGGCTGAGCGCTCGCCGCTGCACAAGACCGAGACCTTTGATGCGGAATTCCGCGCCGGGCTGGGCTACGACCAGCCGGCTTCACCCTACTCTGCTGTTGGAATTATGGCCGCGGCCACCGGCATGACGGCCTCGAAGTACGGAGCCCGCCGCGAGACACCGATTTTTATCCAGGAAAATTGCACCCAGTGCATGGCCTGTATAACCGCCTGCCCCGACACAGCGCTCCCCAACTCGGCCCATGATGTTTCGACGATTCTCGAGACAGCGGCGAACAACTATGTAACCGATGAAGGTGGGCGCAAAGCGATCATCGAGGCGTTAAGCAACATCGATGAAACGATCCGGGTCAAGATGTTCGAGGCGGCCAAGGCAAAGGACGAAGAGGCGCCAACCGTGGTGGCACTTGTACAGGCGGAACTGGAGGCTCGCGAGGAGATTCCCGGGGAGTCCCGCAATGAGATGGTCGCCATTCTTGAGAATCTTCCACTGGCCTACAGCAAGGTCAACGCGATCTTCCGCAGCAAAGAGAAGAAAGAGACCGGCGAGGGGGGTATCTTCTCGATATTCGTTTCAGACCTCTGCAAGGGTTGCGGCGAGTGTGTCACCGAGTGTGGCGACCACGATGCCTTGCGCATGGTGGACGATGGCGAAGAGGTGAACGCCCAGATCACCTCGGCGACGAAGTTCCTTGACCTCCTTCCGGACACGCCCCAGAAGTACCTGGGCAATTACGACAGTGAAAACGCGTTTGATTCCAAGCCGGCGACTCTTCGCAACCACCTTATGCAGCGCCGCAATTACGATTCCCTGGCCTCCGGTGATGGGGCCTGTGCCGGGTGCGGTGAAAAATCTGTCCTGCACGGGCTGGCCTCGGTGACGGAGGCCTTTATGCGCCCCCTGTACCACCGGAAGGCGGAGCGCCTTACGGAAAAGGCTGCCCAGCTGGAAAAAGAAGGCGAAGCGGGATTGGCGAAATGGCGCAGTGAGGACGAGGAGGCCCACGAAATATTCAGCCGCTGTGTCTCCCACGTCATTATGGGGCTTGGTGGCGATTCCGATGAGGACACCCGTGCTCGCCTGCAGGAATACGGAGAGATCACAGACGAGGAATTGGTCAGGGCCCTGGTTGCCGTTATGCGCCAGGAGGCGTTCAACCACAGGGAGCTCCAGCCGGTTGATGGCCGACTCGCGAATGGAATGTCGGTCATGGCGATGGGCGCCCACACGGGATGCAACACCGTCTACGGCTCTACGCCGCCGAACAATCCGCATCCTTATCCCTGGATGAATTCGCTCTTCCAGGACGGCACAACGATCAGCTGGCTCTTTGGAGAGAGCTTCATGCTCGACAATGCACGCCACTCGATTGTCCCGGAACGTCTTGCCGACCGCCTCCTGGGGGATGAAAAGCTCTC
>DODI01000191.1:0-8320 GCA_003509045.1 Planctomycetota bacterium
CTGATCAAGCTGGGGCCGGGAAAAAGAAAAGGCCTCAGGGGAAAAACCAAGCTCTTTTTCCAGCTGCTGCTGGGGCTGTCAGCCGGCTGTATCCTGTATTGGGATCCGCTGGCGGTTTCCCTGTACGGCGTCGAGGATCCGGCCACGGCTCTGAGCCTTCCATTCTTCAAGGATGCAACGTTTTCGCTCGGCCTCCTCTACATCCCCCTGGTGGCGGTCGTCATGGCAGGCTCCTCTAACGCTGTCAACGTGACGGATGGTCTCGATGGCCTGGCGGCTGGAATCAGCGTACTCACCGGAGCGGTCTTTGTCGTTGTCGCCCTTCTTGCCGGCAGTGAACAGGCCAGCGGCTTCTTCCAGGTCCCCCATGTGGAGGGTGGCGCCGAGACTGCTGTATTTACCGCCGCCCTGGTGGGCGGTTGCCTGGGGTTCCTCTGGTTCAATTGCCATCCGGCGAAGATCTTCATGGGAGATGTCGGCTCGCTCAGTCTTGGCGGTGCCCTGGGGCTTGTCGCCGTACTCTGCAAGCAGGAGCTGCTCATGGTGCTGGTCGGTGGAGTCCTTGTTGCCGAGACCGTCTCGGTGCTCCTCCAGGTGACCTTTTTCAAACTCACCGGCAGAAGGATCCTCAGGTGCGCGCCCCTGCATCATCATTTTGAATTCAAGGGATGGAGCGAAAACAGGATCACCCTGAGCTTCTGGGTGGCCTCGGCCCTCCTGGCCCTGGTGTCGGTTGCGAGTCTCAGATCATGAAAATCGGAATACTAAAACAGTCCATCAACCCCAAGGAGACGCTGCTGTCGGCTGTCTTCCTGCTGCTGGCTCTCAGCGCGGTCATGGTCTTCAGCGCCAGCGCCTTTCACTACCTGATCGTCGAGGACACCACCTTCTTCCTCAAACGTCAGATGATGTGGATCGGTATCTCGGCCGCGATCTGCTACTTCACCTACATGAGTGACTACCGTATCCTGCAGAAGCACTACCGGCTGGGCCTGGTGCTGACCGCTGTGGCGCTGGCGCTGGTCCTTATTCCCGGCCTGGGTATCCGGGTGAACCAGTCGAGCAGGTGGCTGCCGTTGGGAGGGGGCCTTCGTTTCCAGCCGTCGGAGATCGCCAAGATAACGGTCCTGGTCTTCATCGCCGCGTACATCTGCAACGATCCGCGGCGCACCACGAATTTTTTCAAGGGCTTCATGCCGGCGGCGCTGGGCGTTGGCGCAATCTGGGGGTTGACCCTGGCTGAACCGGACCTGGGCACATCGACCTTCATCCTGGGGCTGGGAATCATCCTGATGATCATCGGCGGGATGCGCTGGCGTTACTTTCTCGCTCCCGCGGCCGGATTCACTCCGTTTCTCGTTCTCTTCGCCTACCTGAGGTGGGACATGATCGTCCACCGCTTCCAGGGGCTGTTCAACCCGGAGGGACTTCACCAGCTTCGCCATTCACTCAGGGCCCTTGGGTCCGGTGGAGTCTCGGGGATGGGGATCGGCGCCGGCATGCAGAAGCTGCGCTACCTTCCCGAGGCCCACACGGATTTCGTTTTCGCCGTCATCGGAGAAGAGCTCGGGCTGGTCGGAACTCTTGGAGTCATCTCTCTCTTCCTGGTGGTGTTATGGTCGGGAGTGACGATCGCCCGCAGGGCGAAAGATTCTTTTGGCTACCTGCTGGCCGCGGGAATCATTCTCTCGCTGGGAATGCAGGCCGCGTTCAATATCGCCGTCGTGACCGGAAGCGCCCCGACCAAGGGGATCCCGCTTCCGCTGGTGACCTTCGGCGGGACGGGGCTCTGTGTGACCATGGCCCAGATAGGTCTCTTGCTGTCGATCTATAGAATTTCTCAGACCCCCGGCCCGGCGTATTTTTCCGGGGTCAACCAGGCAGAGCTCGCGGGAGCCGATATTACGCAGCGAACGGACGGGGGGAAGGACGTGCAGCTATGACCAACACCGCTGTGTTGACAGGGGAGAGGACCGGGACGCGGTTGTCTTCTCTGAAGGAGATGAAGGCGCTCGCCTTCTTCGGCGGAGGAACCGGGGGACATCTCTTCCCGGGTCTCGCCGTCGCCGAGAGGACACGCGAGCGATTTCCTGATTGCGACATCGTATTTTTCCGTACCCGCAGGGAGGTGGAGGAGAAGGTCTTCGCCAACAGCGGCTTCAGAACCGAGCTTCTCGATATCTCTCCGCCCTCAGGCGGCGCCCGCGCCATCGTGAAATACTCTCTTCAGTCGCTGCGGGCGATCTCGGCCATTCGTAAGGCTCTGGCGCGAAAGTATGACGCGGCCATCGGGCTGGGGGGCTACGCCTCCCTTCCCGGAATCGTCGCGGCAAGGCACGTCGGCTTGCCGGTGGTCCTACTCGAACAGAACCAGGTTCCCGGCAAGGTGAATCGCCTGGCTGCTCCTTTTGTCGACCTCGTCACCTGCCCGAGTCCGGAGGTCGTCGATCTTTTTCGCGGAAGGCGGGAGGTCACCGGCAACCCGGTGCGCGGCTCGGTGCTCAGGGCCGCCGGTCGTCGCAGAAGATTTTTTGCCGCGGGAGCCTTCAGCACGCGCAAACGTAAAGTTTTTGTGGTTGGCGGCAGCCAGGGGGCCCATGGCATCAACCAGGCGGTCATCGGCGCGCTGAAAGGACTTGCCGAATATCGTGAAAAAATACATTGGATACATGTAGCCGGAGATGCCGATAAAAAAGAGGTAGAGAAGGCCTATCTTGAACAAGGCTGGGAAGCCGAGGTCGAGAACTACCTGAGGGATCTGCCGCATCTGCTGTCTCACGGCGACCTGGTGATTACCAGGGCGGGCGGGACAATCGTTGCTGAGCTGGCTGTCCTGGGTGTTCCGGCGGTATTCGTTCCCTATCCGCATCATAAGGACCAGCATCAGATGAAGAATGCTGAGGCTCTGGAGCGGGCGGGGGGCGCCATTCTGGTGCCTGAAGAAGATCTTGGAGCCGAAACTTTGCGAACGATATTTAAAAAAATTCTCTTTGAACCCGGAAGGCTGCTCGAGATGGAAGATCGCGCCCTCACCCTGGGAAGGCCTGATGCAGCCGATGCCGTACTGGACCTCATCCTGGAGCTCAAGGAAAAATGTCAGTAGGATTTCGCCTGCTTCTTATAGTGCTGATTGGTTTCTGCACTCTCTGCGTTTACCAATTGCGAGAGGGCGAGCTGGCCGTCTGGCTACGCAATTCCCCGGCGCCGCGGGTCCAGAGCCTTCCAGGCGAGGCTCCGCTGGAGGGCCTTGTGGGTAACGACACCGTCATCGAAACGACCATCAAGGCGACCTCGATCGGCCGGCGCCCGCGCGTGACCAGGAGGCCGACTCCCCGCTGGGACCGCCCCTCGATCGAGGCGGGCGAACCGGCTGTCGACATTCGTAGAAGCTCGGCTAATACGCCATCTGTGCTTGAGGGCGCCGTGAGCGTGGAGTCGCAGGCTCCCGCGACCGGGAGGAGAGCGGGTTCTCTCAACCTGGTCAATCCAGGCCGCTCCGTGACTCCGTTAATCGAACGTCAGCTTCCGGTGCCGCAGCCGGTCGAGACACCCGCCGCGGTCGAGACACCGGCCGAGCCTATGCCCGAGCCTGAGGTTGTCAAGCCTGAGCCGCCGAAGGTGAGCTACACGATTCATACCGTGAAGGATGGTGACAAGCTCTGGAACCTGGCCGAGAAGTATCTTGGCGGCGGCCATCGGTATAAGAAGATTATCGAGCTGAACAAGAAAGAGCTCGGTGACAATCCCGAGAGGCTTCGCGTGGGGATGAAGCTCAGGATTCCTCCGAAAAAGTAATCCCGCAGCCGCTCTCTTCACTGTCGCTACAGTGCCGTTCCAGGGTGCCGCAGGTGGCCGTTAAGGCTCCATCAATGAGACCCACGGGGCATCCTCGCACCACATTATGTTGTGGTGTCGAATTGTTATAGCTCAAGATAAGACAACGTCTTACCGATAAAGGTCAATAGGGGGGAAAACTCTGGTTACTCCGATTGGCATCTGCTTAATTAGGGTCGGTGTCGGTGCTGATCCAGGGCTATTTGACCGGGATCGCGCGGCCTGAAAGAAGTTGTAAGAGAAGATCTGAAGAGAAGATCTGAAGAGAAAAGAGACGCCCCAGGTGGGTGGATTCCGTCCGCCCCGGGCCGTCGTTACACGATGCAGAAACCGGGTAAGGTCCATCTCGTGGGGATGCTCGGCACTGGCGTACGCGGTCTGGTGTCCATCCTGAGAGCGAGGAACGTCCATGTGTCGGGCTCCGATTCCAGCGGCAAGTCCCTACCCCTGGAGTTCCAGCGGCTTGGAGTGGAATGCTCTCCCGTTCACGAGGAGGCCAACCTCGGCTCCGATGTTGATTTTCTCGTTCATACGGCGGCGGTGGGTGACGACAATGCGGAAGTTCGCAAGGCCCACAGGCTGGGAATCCCGGTCCTGAAATACTCTGAGTTTCTCGGCAAGCTGATGGGTGAAGGGCGCGGTCTCGCCGTGGCGGGAACTCACGGTAAGACCACCACCAGCTCGATGACCTCCTGGATTCTCTATAGCGCCGGAAAGGATCCATCCTTCGTCATCGGAGGCAGGATTCCCGAGCTCGGCAGCTCGAGGCAGGGAAAGGGATGTGATTTTGTAGCCGAGGCCTGTGAGTACGACCGCAGCTTTCTACAGCTCAAGCCCGAGGCTGCTGTGGTCACCAATGTCGAGGAGGAACACCTCGATTGTTTCAAGGACATGGAGGATATCCTGGGCGCCTTTCAGCAGTTCATCAACCGGGTTCCCAAGAAAGGGCTCCTGGTTCTGAACGCGGATGATCCCCAGGCGATGAGCCTCGCCCCGGCAGCGGTGTGCCGCAACATCCAGACCTTCAGTCTTGACTCAACGGTTGGTGACTGGCAGGCCTCGCAGCTCCGCTCGGACGGCCTGGGATCCGTCTTCATCCTGACCGGTCCCGGCGGAATTCGTCAACCGGTGAAGCTTGGCATGCCCGGCAGGCACAACGTAAAGAACGCCCTGGCCGCCGCGGCTATCTGCCGCTGGGTGGGGGTGTCCGCTGAAAAGATCAGCGAGGGGTTGGAGAGCTTCCCCGGAGTTCATCGCCGATTTGAAATTCTCGCGCGCGACCCGGTGACGGTGATAGATGACTATGCCCATCACCCCACCGAGGTGGAGGCTCTGCTGAGCGCTGCCCGGGATGTCGGATTCAGCGGCAAGGTCATCGGCGTCTTTCAGCCGCACCAGTTTTCCCGGCTGCGGCAGATGCTGGATGCATTCGCGGAGGCGCTTGCGGGTTTTGATGAGATCCTCGTTACCAAGCCCTACCAGGCCAGGGATAGCCGCGAGGACCAGTCTGCCGTCAGCTCCAACATGCTCACGAGAGAGATCGAGCTTCGCGGGGGAACGGCATCCGACACGCCGGCCTTCAGGGATGCCCGGGCCCGGCTCGATGAGATCGTCCTGGCGGGGGACGCGGTGATTTTCATGGGAGCAGGGAGTATTACCGCCCTGGCTTCGGAATACGCAGGCAAGCCCGGGGCTATCGAGATTGTAGGGAATCTCTCGAAGGTGGGGGTCTGAGGCTGATGACCATCACAAGAAAACCCAATCTCTCGAAGTTCACCTCGATGGGGGTAGGGGGACGTCCGCGGGATCTGCACGAACCGGAGAGCTCCGGTGAGCTCTGTGAGCTCCTGGCCGTTCTGGATGACCCTTTTATCCTGGGAGGCGGCTGCAACACCATCTTCCCGGATGGGAATTTCAGCCGGCCGGTGATCCGGACCACGAGGCTTGGCAAGCTTCATGTCGAGGAGGATGGACGGGTCTACGCGGAGGCAGGAGTCCGCATCGATCGGATCATCAGACAGACGGTCACAGCCGGCCTTCGCGGCCTGGAACAGCTCGCGGGAATTCCCGGGACAGTTGGCGGGGGTACAGCGATGAACGCCGGAAACGGACCCGATGCCTGCTTTAGTAATTACATAAAGAAGCTGCATGTCATTTCTCCGGAGGAAGGCTCCGTCGAGACCATCGACAGCAAAGAGGTTCCCTGGCGGTACCGTAATTGGGGAATGAACGATACGGATGCCGGAGGGTCAGGCTCCTGGGTGGTCGTCGCCGTGGAGATGGAGCTCCAGCCGGGTGATGTCTCCGAGCTCCGGGCTGAGATGAAACGGTACTTGAGGCGAAAGGCGGACAACCAGCCCCTGAACGAGTCCAGCTCCGGCTGCATGTTCAAGAATCCCGGAGCTGGTCCATCTGCCGGAAAGTTGATCGAGGGTTGCGGGCTGAAGGGGCTGCGCGAAGGCGGCGCAGCCGTTTCGGGGCTGCATGCGAACTTTATCGTGAACGGCGAACGTCAGGCGAGCTCTGAAGATGTGAAGAGACTCATGGATAGAGTGATTGAGCAGGTCTACGAACAGACAGGTTGCCAGCTCGAACCTGAGGTCGTCTTCGCCAGGGACCTGGCGTTTGTCTGAAATAAAAGAGAGCGGCTTCCTCCAGGGTTGGGAGTATTGAAATATGGCCAAAAAAAAGAAATCACGATTTGCCCCCCTGGCGATGCTCGCCTCCCTTGGCAGCGGAATCAATCTGCTGAAGAACAGCGGGCTGAAGCTCTGCCTGTTGCTTGGCGGTCTGCTGTTTATCTGGCTGGCGGTATCGATCAAGCATGATGTGAGATCTGACGCGAGGTTTCTGCTGGCCAATTGGCATCTGCAGCCGGGCAGGCTGCCTGCCTGGGTCACCCCGGAGATCCGCAGCCGGATCATGGAGGATTTTTCTCTCGGCAAGAGCGACCTCAGTCTTTTTGACCAGGGTGTTCTCGGCAGTCTCAAGGAGGCCCTCGAGCAGTCCCATTGGATCCGCGAGGTTCTGGATATTCGGCTGGTCTATCCGACTCCCCAGGCGGAGGGAGCGGTTCGCGCGGCAATGGTTCTTTCCACTCCGGTTGCCATGGTCCGGGTCGGGCCGAATTGCTACCTGAGCGATTCCCGGGGGAGACGCCTTGGGGAGCCCTACAAGGCCTCGGCCAGGAGCTGGTTCAATGTGCCGATTATCGAGGGGGCTCGCTCCGGGATCGCCGTTCCGAAGCCCGGGTATCCATGGAGGAGTCCGGCTGTAGTTGACGGACTCAGCGTGGCGGCAAAATTGGGCAGGGCCCGCATCTCGGAGGACTATCCGGAAAATCCAATTGAATCGATCGACATCTCCAACGCGCGCGGCAGGGTCGATCGGAGCAAGAGCGAGATCGTATTGCGCAGCGGCCAGCTGCGGCTCGAGTGGGGCCGCGCCGCGACCTCAGGAGCTCACCGTGTCCTGACCGATGCGAAAAAGATAGCCAACCTGCGCACCGTGCTTACCGAACCACACTACTGGAGGCTCACGGACCTTACTCTCCATACGCCCAGGATCACCGGGCGGGTTCGCAGCGATTCGGAAGAGGCCGAGAGCAGGTATTGATCAGCGGCTCATCCTGTGCGTGAGTCAGCAGAGAGGCCGAGTCCTGTGGAGGTTTTCAGGTATCGGTCACCGGATAGAGAACGTCGAGCACTTCACTGATCTGCTCTTCAGTCATGTAGCCCATTTCCAGCAGGATCTGGCCGAGCTGTTTCTCCAGGAGTCCGGAGGCGCGGTTTTTAGCCTGGATGGTGAGTGCTTCGTAGAGCTGTTCAGCGCTGACAAAGCGTTTCTCTAAAGCTATTTCACCGAAAAACTTATAACGATCGCTCATCTGTTTTCTCTAAGCCGGGCAGATCGAGTTGGAGACTGAAAGCATGGAATTGACGGCCTCAATATTTTTTATCGACTCAGAGGCCCCTTTAACTGCAGATATTCAGGCCTGGGGCCCCGCTTTGTGCCACTCTGACAGGATTATGGACCCTATATGGCCCTCCGCTGCCGATGTGGCAGTTCACAGGGAATAGCCCGAACTATAAAGTGTTTATTTGTAACTACTTAGGTCGTGGTATCAGGTTTGCATAAGGGAATGGTTCAAGATTTTTTCCAGCACAAAGAATTATTTCAGGGATCTATTGGAATGGCCAGAACACCGAAACAAATGGTTTTTGACCTCGAAGCCCAGCTTGCCTCCAGGGCGGGTGTTGAAAAACTCGCCAGGGCGGTCAAGTCGACATTGGGACCGGTCGGCTCCAATGCGGTTATCGACCGCGGCTGGGGCGAGCCGATTATTACCAAGGATGGGGCTAGCGTCGCTGAGGAGGTTGACCTCATCAATCCTTACGAAAACATGGCTGCGAAGCTGGTTCGTGAGGCGGCGGCGAAGACCGCCAACGAGGCCGGAGATGGCTCGACCACGGCAACCGTCCTGGCC
>DODI01000455.1:0-5189 GCA_003509045.1 Planctomycetota bacterium
TCGATTACTATGGTGATGTGAAGGGCGAGACCCTGGGTGTGGCGATCCTGAACCATCCGGGAAGCCTCCGGCATCCGACCACCTGGCACGTTCGTACCTACGGTCTCTTTGCCGCCAACCCTTTTATGAAGCAGGAGCTCAAGCTGGCGGCCGGGGAGAAATTGACCCTGAGGCATCGGGTCGTGTTTCACAAGGGGACGACCGCGGAGGCCGGGATTGCCGATATGTACGAGGCCTACAAAAAATAATCCTTCCCGGGATGAATGGCCCCACACACAGGAGTTCCCCTGAGCTCTCTATTTCCATGTTCGCGGCAGGATTGTCGGAAGTTGTACTTGTATCCACAGCGTCGGCATAGGCTTGGTTGAACTGTTACAATACTTTCTCTTGATACTGTAACGATGTCGGGAGGTAGGCATGCAGGGTCTGAAGTTGGTTGTGCCAGGGATCAGAGCTGAGGCGCGGGGAGTATATCCCCGTTTTCTTCTGTTGGCGGCAATCTGGTTTTCTGCAGTGCTTCTCCTGGCTGCGCCCGGCTTCTCTTCTGAAGGCGCAGTAAAGTCTCCTGTGCCGCCCAGGCTGAGTCAGGATGCTTCACTCAAACAGATCAGGTCGGTCTACAAGGCCGAGTACGCCAAGGCGGGAAAGCGCTCCAAGGCCGCCCTTGCCGCAAAGCGATCACTGTCCGAGGCGTTGTTGAAGGCGGGGACGGAAACAGGAGATGACGCCGTCATTGCCTATTCGCTCTTTGATGAGTCAAGGTTGATGGCCGTCGAGGCGGGAGCTGTGGACCTGGCCCTCGATGCGCTCTCCGCCATGATTCAGCGCTACGAGTTCGATCCCCAGGATGTCCAGTTCGAAACCTTCCAGCGTCTTGCCCAGCGGGTCAAGTCGCCGGATGACATCTGGTCCCTATCACACGCTGTCCGTGTAGCGGCGCAGGATTGTTACAGAAGCGATGACTTTGACAGCGCCGGAAAATTCATCAAGCTCGTCAGCAGGACGGCGCCTCGTTCCGGGGACAAGGCCCTGGCCTCATCTGTCTCTGTCCTGGGTAAAAAAATAAAGGCGCTCGATAAGATCTACAGCGCAGTTGAAAAGAAGCTCAAAAAGCTGACCGGCCCGGCGGCTGACCTCGAGCTTGGGAGGTATTACGCTTTTTCGAAGGGAGACTGGAAGACCGGGCTTCCTCTTCTTCGGAAAGGATCGGTTGGCCCTCTCGCAATCGTCGCGGCAGCCGACCTGGGAGCTGACAGGGAAAAGCCGGATCCTGAGGTCGCGGTAGAAGTCGGTGACGCCTGGTGGGAGGCCGCCGAGAAGGAAAGAGACAAGCTCACAGTAGAGAATATAAAGTTGAGAGCCGGCTCCTGGTACGAGCTGGGCGTCGAGGACCTTGTTCCTCTTGACAAGAAGCGCGTAGCCAGCAGGCTTCGCGAGCTCGCCAAGCTCCGCAAGGGCTCCGGCGGCGCGAAGGAATCGTACCTGGCCGGCCTGGTCGTCGCCCTGAGTTTCGATCCTGGGACGGTGACAGGCGAAGATGAACTCAAGACCTGCAGGGATCTCAGCGGGCGGGGCAACGATGGGACTTTCTCCGGCGGGAAGGCTGTCAGGGGAAAGGTCGGTGGCGGCCTGGGCCTGAATGGATCCGGAGAGAGGGTGGTCATCGTCCACAAGGAAGAGCTTGTGTTAGAGCAGGGCAGCACCGTCTCGATGTGGTTCAAGCCGGGAAGCTCGCTTGGTCGCGGGCTCGAGAAGACCCAGGTTCTCTTCAGCAAGGGCTACATTGACAGGGACCTGGCCTATTGCCTCCTTTTTTCGGACGAGGGAGGAGGCACCATGACCGGGGCCTTTTCTGAGCGTCAATACCTCAGCAGCAACCAGAACTCCTGGGCGGCTGGTAAGTGGGCCCACGTCACCATGACACTGAGCCTTGAGGGAGACGACTTTGTCGCGCGGCTATACATCAACGGTGCCTTGAACGACACCAACGAGCTTCGGAAGGATCCCCAGGGCAGCCTGGGCAGTATTTCAGTCGGCGCCATGGATCCTTCGGGGCGCAGGTCGTTCAAGGGGGTTGTCGACGAGGTGGCGATCTGGGATCGGCCCCTGGCGGCGGCGGAGGTGACGGCTCTCTACCAGGACTCATCGCGGGGCAAAAGCTATTGCGCCGCCGCTCCCCGATGATAGCGGCCAGAGATCTCTGGAGGAAATGATGTCATGAGCCGCAAGCTGGTTTTAGTAGCCTGGATCTTACGCGTGGTCGGAATCCTGGCTATGCTTGCTATCGTGGCGGTCTTCATGCCTTTGTCCTGGATGGCTTCGGTCCATGAGTCTATCGGGCTCGGGAAGATGCCGGATGGACCTATTGTAGAATACCTCGCCCGCTCATTGTCGGCTCTCTACGCGCTGCTTGGCTGCTGGATTTTTTATTTGTCCGGCAGGGTGCCGGCCCAGCTCGGATTTGTTCGTTTATTCGGGGCCCTGTTTGCCGTTTTCGGAGTGGTGCTCTGGTGGGTCGGGTTTAAGTCGGGCCTGCCGATTGCGTGGGTGCTCCTTGAGGGACCTCCCTCGATTCTGCTGGGCCTCTGGATCGTTTACTGCTGCCGCGGAGGCGAATCACCCACACCATCCGACGACTGAGAGGGCCCCTCGCCATCCCCAGGGCTGTTTTCTTACTGCTTGGAACGATTAGACAACTACCCACATTCCCGATGGCTTGTTGTGTTAGGATGCCTGAACGGAACAACTCGCTGACGTTATTTTGAAGAAAGACAGATCTGATGAATTTTGGAAAACGAGTGATTGCCGTGGTGATGATTCTGCTGCTTGGCAGCGGACTTTTCGCCGCTGACCTGACGCTGGATGACATTTTTCCGACCGACAAGGTCCTCGACGTTCAGATCACGATACCGTCTGGAGGCTGGGATACGATTCGCTACCAGTCCCGCAATTTCTTTGAGGCGTTGAACGCTAAGCGTCAATTCGGGCACATCCCCGGGCCCTATACCTATGTGGAGGCCAGCGTTAGCATCGACGGCGTCAAGTTTCCGAAGGTTGGGTTGCGAAAAAAGGGCTTCATCGGATCCCAGAGCAGCATTCGCCCGTCGCTCAAGGTCAAGCTCGACTTCGTCGACCCGGAAAGCAAGATTGAAGGGCTGAGCACTCTCACCTTTAACAACAACAAGCAGGATACCGCCCAGGTGAGCCAGTTTATGGGCTACGCGCTCTTCAACAAGGCCGGCTCGCCTGCTCCGAGATGTGCCCTTGCCAATGTAACCGTCAACGGCAAGAACCTCGGGGTTTATTCGCATGTAGAGTCCTATAAGAAGCCCCTGCTGGGGCGTGGTTTCGGTGAAAAGGGTGGGACCCTCTACGAAGGCACCGTCGTCGACTTCTACGAGCAGTGGGAGAAGAGCTTCGAACTCAAGAGGGGAGAAGATGGCCCCGGCCGCGCGAAGATTCTCGAGCTCATCGGCGCGCTAAACAGCGATAGCGGTGCCAGTGGAGTCGCCATTCTTGATTCTGAAACGGAAGCTACCGGCTGGGTTCCCACCAGTGGAGCCAGCGACAAGAGCTGGATGAAGCGGATCTTCGATGATTCCAGGTGGAAGAAGGGGGCGGGTGGAGCCGGATTCGAGACAGGGAGTGGGTATGAAGCGCATATTAACCAGGGGCTCGATTTTGGGGAGGAGATGCCTGAGCAGACCTCTTCGGTCTATCTGCGGTATAAGTTCTCCGTTGAGGATCCCGGGGAGATTGGCGGCTTGACCCTTCGGATGAAATACGACGATGGCTTCATCGCCTATCTCAATGGCGTCGAGGTGGCGAGCTCGAACGCGCCGGAAGATCCGGCCTGGGATTCGCAGGCAACCGGGCCGAACGATGATGGGGCCGCCGTCAGGTACCAGGCCTTTCCTGTCTCAGATCACATTGGCAAGCTTCGCAAGGGCGCCAACGTCCTGGCGATTCACGGGCTCAACATCAACCCGGCAAGCTCCGACCTGCTCATTTCTCCGGAATTGCGCGTAAGCGACAAGAGCGAGAAAAAGAATGATCTCGAGGCGAAGATCGGCAAGGTCGTCGATCTCGATTCTTTCTATAAGTTCTGGGCCATGGAAGGCCTCCTCGGTTTCTGGGATGGCTATTCGGGCAACAGGAACAACTTCTTTTTCTACCTGAATCCAGGAACGGGGAAATTTCATTTCATGCCCTGGGGCGCGGATTCTCTTTTTGTAAAGTACAGCCACATCAACCGTGATCGCAGAGTTCCCCTGTCTGTCAAGACCGGCGGCATGATCGCCAACAAGCTCTACCAGCTGCCCGCCTCACGAGAGCGGTACAAGAAGACCCTCCTGGGGATTCTCAAGGAGCACTGGAATGAGAAAAAGCTCCTCGCTGAGACGGACCGGATCGAGGCCATGCTGGACCCCTATATCCGAAAATACAGCAGGCAGCGAGGTTTCTACCGCAGTCTCGATTCCGTTCGCCAGTTCATTCGTACCCGCCGGGAGGAGATACTCGATGAGGTAGCCGACGGCATGCCGATCTGGACCAAGGGGTCTGAGCCGCCAGTCGCTATCCCTGGCGGAGGCATCTTCGGTGGTCGCGGCAGAGAGAAGAAAGAAGACAATAAAGAATTCGAACGTAAGACTGGCGACCTTTATGATGCCGCCCGCAAAGGCGATCTGGAGCTCGTCAAATTCCATCTCGAGAAGCTGGGAGGAAAGGTTGCGGTCGACCGGAAAGATAATTTTGGCGCTGCCGCGCTGCACTGGGCAGCGGGCTTTGGGCGCCTGGAGGTTGTCGAGTACCTGGTCAAGATTGGCGCCAACGTCAAGGTCACCAACAGGGAGGGGGAGACCCCGCTGGATAATGCCCTGGAGCCCCTTGATGAGGAGGGCGCCGAGTTTATCGCGGGACTTTTTCGTATCGAGATCGATCCCGATGAGGTGAATGAGGGCAAGAAGAAGGTTGTCGAGTTCCTTCGCAAAAACAGCGGCAAACCCTCCGACTTTGGCGGCAAACCTGGAAGTTTCAAGAGTGCCGATATCTGGGCGGCGGCCAGGTCTGGAGATGTCGAGGGCGTCAAAGGGCATCTCGAGAAGATGGGAGGAAAGGCTGCCATCAACAAGAAGGATAGCCTTGGCGCCGCCGCGCTCAGCTGGGCTGCGGGCCTGGGTCGCCTGGAG
>DODI01000118.1:0-5829 GCA_003509045.1 Planctomycetota bacterium
GATAGTCCCGGTTCTTTTTGAGATCGGTCCGCGAGACGAGGGATATCAGGTGTCCATTGCTGTCGACGATGGGCAGCTTGCCCTTCTTTGATTCGCGCAGGATGTTGTTGGCCTCGTTCAGGGTCACTCCTTCGCTGGCGGTTACCAGGCTGGTGACCATCACCTCTTCGAGGAGGCGTCCACGATCAGGTTCGAAGTCGATGTCGCGGTTGGTGACGATTCCTACCAGCTTGCCTTGCAGGGTGCCGTCTTCAGTAATGGGAATTCCGGAAAATCCCTGCTGGCTCTGGATCTCGTCGATATCCGCTATGGCATTCTTCGGGCTGAGGACGACCGGATCGGTAATAAAGCCGTTTTCAAACCGCTTGACCTTAGCAACCTCAGCCACCTGGGCTTCGGGGGTGTTGTTGTAGTGAATAATCCCGATTCCGCCAAGGAGCGCCATTCCAATGGCCATCTGGCTCTCGGTGACGGTGTCCATCGGCGAGCTGCAGATGGGGTTCTTGAGGGCAATCCGGCGGGTGATGTGCGTTGAGAGTTCGACGTCTGACGCAGCGAAGTCAATATGTCCGGGCAGAATGATGAAATCGTTGTAGGTCAGGCCATCCCCTCTTTCAAAGAGGATGCCGGCAGTTTCACCGTCCAGATGCATATTTCACTCCCTGGAGTCTTCTCTCAAGGATGATTGCCTTAAGCACCAACATGAGAGCCGACAGTCACTTAAGGAAAATTCAATCGGGTAAGTATATGAGCGCAGTAAGAGAAATCAAGAACAACTCGCCACACTGTTTGACGTATTCGGTCGCCTGCAGGCGATGCTAAGGGGCTGTCGGGTTCGGTCGAAATACGCACCGGCTGGGTTGCCGGGCGGTTCACTCGGAGGAGTTTCCTCCTGGGGCGGGATGCGTCCCGATCGTCCCCGCTCGAGCCGGCTCAAAGGTGCCACATTTGCCTAATAGTGTTTGACTGGCAACAGGGGTGATTTTATCATTCCCTCGGCTTGAAATCCTTCCACCCTATTGGTTTACGGAGCCCCTGCTGTCCATCGCGTGATGAGATCTGACCGATTTTTCCTGGGGCTCGGGTGGGCCGGGGTTTCGAGAGTCATTCACGATCCAATATTTACCGTCTGCGGAATACAGACAGGCTTTTCCCAGGCTGCTGTTTTGCCCTGCAGGATAAGGGCGGCGAAAGGTAGAGATGAGCGAATCAGAACTCCCCCCCGAATTAAACGACGATGAAGTTGACCAGGTCGACAAGCTGGAGACTGCCGAGGAGAACCTGGTCGATAGCGGTGATCTCGAGACGGTGCAGAAACTCCGTGACGCCTATGACCGGATTCGAGCTGAGCTTGGCAAGGTGATCGTTGGCCAGGAAGAGGTACTCGAGCAGATCCTGATCTCGATTTTTGCCAGGGGGCATAGCCTCCTTGTTGGTGTCCCGGGTCTTGCCAAGACGCTGATCATCTCGACACTCGCGCGATGTCTCTCCCTCTCTTTTTCGAGGATCCAGTTCACGCCGGATCTCATGCCTTCGGACATCACCGGTACCGAGGTGATCCAGGAAGACAAGGGCACCGGCGAGAGAAACTTCAGGTTCCTCCAGGGGCCTATCTTTGCCAATGTGATTCTCGCGGATGAGATCAACAGGACGCCGCCCAAGACCCAGGCGGCCTTGCTGGAGGCGATGCAGGAGCGCCAGGTTACGGCCGGTGGAACTAAACATGAACTCGCGGAGCCCTTCTTCGTCCTTGCGACGCAGAACCCGATTGAGCAGGAGGGTACCTACCCGCTTCCCGAGGCGCAGCTGGACCGTTTCATGTTCAATATCCTCGTGGATTATCCGACCGAAGATGAAGAGGTCGAGATCATGAAGAGAACCACCGTCGGGCAGGATGTGAATGTTGACAAGATTCTCGACGGCGATGAGATTCGTGAGTTGCAGGAGATCGTGAGGAAGGTGCCGGTTGCCGACGAGGTGATTCGCTACGTACTCAGGTTGACCCGGGCGACGCGGATCAATAAGGAAGAGGCGCCTGAATACATCAAGGACTGGCTTGCCTGGGGCGCTGGGCCCAGGGCGTCACAGTACCTGATTCTGGGGGCTAAGGCCCGGGCGGTTCTTTACGGTCGCAACCACGTCTCGGCTGAGGATGTCCAGGCTGTGGCCTACCCTGTCCTGCGTCACAGGATTCTGACCAACTTTAGCGCCGAGGCTGAGGGAGTCAGTCCAGAGACGATCATCGCTCGCCTGATCGAGGATACTCCTGTTCACGATACGGGTGCCGCCGGGGCCGCCGCGAGCGGTTGATGGTTTTTGCCTGAGCGCAAGGGCGCTCCGGCTGGACGAGATGTCTGTTGGCACGTTTCATTTTCATCGGCTTGCAGAATAGGGGAGAGATGATTGGCTGCTGATTCGCCTTCCAAGTACCTTGATCCCAAGGTCCTCAACGGCATCTCCAGGCTGGAGCTCAAGGCCCGGCTTATTGTCGAGGGGTTCATCTCGGGACTTCATCGCAGCCCGTATCACGGCTTTAGTATTGAGTTTGCCGAGCACCGGGAATATGTCCCTGGGGATGATATTCGCCACATCGACTGGAAGGTCTTCGGGCGCTCCGACCGCTTCTATATCAAGCAGTACGAGGAGGAGACCAATCTCAACACCCATATCCTTCTGGACGCATCGGAGTCGATGAACTATTCCTCCGGTGAAGTCAGCAAGTTTGATTACGGGGTGATGGTGGCTGCCTCCCTCGCCTACCTGCTTCTGCGCCAGCAGGATGCCGTTGGGCTGGCCCTCTTTGATGACAAGGTCCGCGACCTGGTAGGCGCGCGGTCTACAGGGTCCCATCTCAAGACTCTGCTGGAGGTGGTGGAAAAGCCAGGGCTGAAGGAAAAGACCGATCTCGGGGTCATCCTGCACCAGTTTGCCGACAGGATCAGCCGCAAGGGGCTGATCGTAATCATCTCAGACATGCTCGATGATATTGATCATATTGAGCGAGGTCTGAAGCATCTGCGCTATTGCAATCACGAGGTGATTCTCTTCCACCTGCTCGACAAGGATGAGCGAACCTTTCCATTTCAGAACATGACCATGTTTGAGGGGCTGGAGGGCATGGAGGATGTGTTGGCTAATCCAAGACTCCTGAAGGAAGCCTACCTCGGGGAGCTGGAGAAGTTTCTCAGCAGACTGAGAAGGGTCTGTCGGAACAATCGTTTTGATTATGTGGCCCTGGACACCAGCGACCATCTTGACGTGGCCCTCTCGACCTACCTGGCCAAGCGTACGGGGAGCTTGAGACGGTGAGTGGAATCTTCCTTAATTCAGGTCTGCTTTGGCTTGGCGCTCTCGTCGGTGTGCCGATCCTCATCTATCTGATCAATCGCCAGCGCTTTCGCCGCCGCAAATGGGCGGCGATGGTTTTTCTCCTCAAGGCGCTGAAGAAAAGCCGGCGAAGACTGCAGATACAGAATCTCCTGCTCCTTTTGATCCGCTGCCTCATCCTTCTTCTGCTCGTCCTGGCCGTCTCCCGTCCGGTCCTGCATTCTAATTCGCAGGCGTTCTCCAGCGAGGGGAACAAGAACTGGATCTTCGCCATCGATACTTCCTATAGCATGGAGTACGTGGATGGCGCATCTAGCCTGCTGGACAGGGCCAAGCAGACGGTCCTCGATGTCGTTACATCCTACGCAAAGGAGGACGACTACGTGGCTGTCATGACGCTGGATTACCAACCGGACGTGATCTTCGAGAGGAGCCAGATGAGCGCCCCGAGGAAAGCGCTGCTCGAGTCCGAGCTCGATCGTCTGGTCAGCAGCAACCGCGGAGTTCGCCTGGTGACCTCGTTGCGTTCCATAGCCGACCTGGCAGATCAATTCGTGACAGCCGCGGGGACGCCTGAGCCGTGCCGGATCGTTTTTCTCAGTGATCTTCAGCGTAAGGACTGGCTTGGCAAGGAGGGACCCCGGTCTCCCGAGATCAAGCAGCTCTTCGATGAGTTCAGATCCGAAGGCCACGAGCTCGTGTTTTCACAGCTCGCCGCCGCCGAGAGCAACAGGTCCAATGTGGCGATCACCGATCTCACGGTCAAGCCGGATCTCTTCGCCAAGGGGGTGGCTGTCGAGATCCAGGTGACGCTGAGAAATTACGGCAGCCGAGAGGCTGATGGACTCGATTTTACCGTGCGGGTAGATCCGCCTGTGACAGGGAATCCAGGGGAAGCCCAGGCGGGGGAGATCCTGAGAATTCCGGCCGGAGGCGTTGTGACCCGCAGCCTTCCCCATCGCTTCGATTCGCCCGGATATCACTCGGTTGTCGCCGAGGTGCGCAGTGATGGCCTCGTGGTGGACAATAAGCGGTTCTTTACGGTCGATGTGCGGGATCAGATCGAGATCCTCCTGGTGGATGGAGATCCGGCCGTCGACCCTCTTGAGCGCGAGACCTTCTACCTGCAGACAGCCCTGCAGCCGCGGGATGATGCCATGACCACTCTCGGCGGCCGTATCACTCCCTTCCAGCCGGTCAACCTGACGGCTGATCTTCTTCGGGACGTGGAGTGGAAGAGGTTCTCGCTTGTTGTTCTTGCCAACGTGGCCGAGATTCCCGTCAAGGAGCTCGTGACCCTGCGGCGCTACGTCGCTGAGGGCGGCTTCCTGGTGGTCTTCATGGGAGCCAACGTCGATCCCCAGACCTACAACAGGATCTTCCACGCTCCCGGTCCTGAGCGATTGCTGCCGTTTGAGGTTGTTGAGGAGCGCGGCGACAGCCTCAGCCCGGTCTACCTTCAATTTTCCGACAAATCCCATCCGGTGGCCGATTATTTCGCGCAGCACAAGGAACGAACCGAGCTGCACAGAGCCCTGGTTCCCTTCTACCGATTCATGAAGATGGGAGCGGAGCTTGGAGGCAAGGAGTCCACGGCCAGGGTTTTCTGCCGCTACAACGACCTCGACAGGAGCCCGGCGGTATTTGATAACTCCTACGGCCGCGGCCGGGTGCTGTGGTTCACCTCCTCGGCGGATGATGACTGGAACGAGTTTCCGGCCTGGCAGGACTACGTGGTCTTTCTCTACGAGTCGATCGCCTACCTGGTCGGATTCCGCCGTCTGAACGATAACCTCAGGATCGGGGAGGAGTTCCAGCGCTTCTACGACAGCTCTCGCTTCGCCTACGAGGTCAGGCTTCACGCTCCGCCCCTGCCGGGTCGAGGGCTGACTGGAAGCCGCACCGTTCCGATGGCCATGCGCGAGCTTGACGACTCAGGGAGGTTCTCCCTGGCCTACGGGCAGACGGATGTTCCCGGGCTGTACAGGCTCGAGCTGAGGCAGGGACAGGCTGCCGCCGGGGAGGAAGCCGAAGCTCCCGCCGCGAAAAAAACTGTCGAGTATTTCAGCGTCAACGTCTCGACTGATGAGGGCGACCTGCGCGGGATCGAGGCCTCGGAGATGGAGTCGCACTTCGGTGTCGAGGCCAGCCAGCTACTGAACTATTCCGAAGAGGTTGAGACCAGGCAGCAGCAGAAAGCCCTGCGGCGCGACCGGGAGCTGTGGAAATATTGCCTGGCGGCGGCTGTCGCGCTGCTCTTTCTCGAGACAGCCCTGGCGCAGTTCGTTGGCAGGAGGGCCGGTTGATGTTGCAGGCAATCCTGAGAGGGAGCTTTCTTTGCCAGGTAGAGGCGCCGGACCTTGTCACCGAGACTGAGGAGACGATTCGTTGGCTCGATATGCCTGAAGCCTGGATTGTCGCCCTGCTGGTCCTGCCCCTGGTGATCGCCTTCGTCGCTTTTTTCTACAAGAGGGAGAAGCCGGTCGGGAATCCCCGCTGGCG
>DODI01000118.1:6229-8773 GCA_003509045.1 Planctomycetota bacterium
CAGACGAAGACCTATGAGCGAAGAGACAGCACCCTGGTGTTGCTGGTGGATGACTCTCTCAGCCAGGATATCAAGGACAGGTATTCCGAACGCGAGATCCCCAAGTCTCTTGCCCGCCTGTTCCGGACCCAGGCGGATATCGTCGAGGGGACGACGCGATATGATCTGGTGCGCAGGCTGGTGCGCGACGAGGAGCTGGATTTCATCGAGAAGTTGAGGAAGAAGGGTAAGCTCGCGGTCTATACCTTTGGCGGCTCAGTGAACAGCCTCGCTAAATTTTCGAAACTCGAGGGAGATGAGGATCCCGCCTCCGGGGCCGGAGACGAGACCGCGAGCGCCCCAGCGGATGACGAGCTGCTGCCGTCGTACTCAAAGGTTCGGGATGATCCGCGGGTGCAGGAGACGAGGGTGGCAGAGGGGCTCCGGGACTCGGTCTCAGGGGTTCTCGGACTCGGCTTCGGCAAGCGGCGCGAGAAGGTCTCCGGGGTGATCATGGTGAGCGACTTCCAGCAGAACGCGGATACTATTTCCATTACCGAGTACGCTCGCAGGCTGGGAGAGCGCAAGATTCCGGTCTTTACCATCGGTGTCGGAAATCCCGATGAGCCGAAGGACATCCGGATCACCAACATCGATGTAAACGACGTTGTGCTGGTGGATGATGATATTCCCTTCGATGTTTCGCTGGTCGCCGATGGTTTCGAGGGAGAGCGGGTCCGGGTCGATCTGCGAATCGATTCGGCTATCGTCAGCACGAAGTACGTGGTTCTCGATGGGAGCGGAAAACGCCAGGGCATTCGCTTTCGTTACCAGCCACGGAAGGCCGGGAAGCTTACGGCTACGGTTGAGGTCGAGCAGCAGGGCGGAGAGGTCTTCTATGACAACAACTCCATGTCGCGCAACCTGACGGTCCTCGATCAGAAGATCAAGGTGCTCTACGCCGAATATCTTCCGCGGTGGGAGTATCGCTATCTCAAGAACGCTCTCATTCGCGATAAGACCATGGAGACGCAGGTCTATCTCTTCTCGGCGGATCCCGAGTTCACCCAGGATTCCTCTGCAGGAGTTCCTCCGCTGAGAGCTTTTCCTTCCCGCAAGGAGGAGCTGTTCAAATACCACGTGATCATTATAGGGGATGTCGATCCTGAGCGTCACCTCGGTGCCGGGCGCCAGGAACTGCTCAAGGAGTTTGTCGCCTCGGGAGGCGGAGTCATCTTCCTCAGCGGACCGCATTCCAATCCACGCCGCTATGCTCGCGCGACGGATCTCTACACGATTCTGCCTGTGCAGGTCAACGAGACGGGGTCGCTGAAGGGGGTAGATGCCCCGGTTACGGAGTCTTTCAACGTCAAGCTGAGCGCGGTGGGAATGGAGCACCCGGTGATGAGGCTTGATAATGACCCGGCTCGAAACCGCCAGCTCTGGGAGAATGACGACGGTCGTTTTTATGAACACCTTCCCGGGTTCTTCTGGTTTGCCAGGGCCGGCAAGGCCAAGGGAAACGCAGTGGTGTTGGCGCGCCATCCCCAGCTCGTTCAGTCCTTGAGCAATCCGCCCAAGCCGCTGGTCATTTTCGCGTTCATGAATTACGGGAAGGGCCGGACCTTCTTCAGCGCGGTCGACAATACCTGGCGCTGGCGGGCGGGTGTCGACAATCTCTACTTCTACCGATTCTGGGGCCAGCTCTGTCGCTTTGTCGCGGCGGGCAGATTACTTGGCAAGACACCGCGCTACAGCATCACCTCAGACAAAGAGGTCTACAGCATCGGCGAGAGCGTCCGGGTAGAGTGCCAGATCTACGATGCCAACATGAATCCATCGGAGGATGCGGTCATCTCCATCTACCACCAGGTGCAGGGGGAGCTCGATGAGCCGCCGCAGCAGATAGACCTGTCTCTCCATCTGCAGGGGCAGGGGGTTTACAGGGGGACCCTTTCCGCCGGTGCCAGAGGGCGTCACGATCTGTGGTTGGGTACACCCGAGGAACGATTCTCCTTTACCTCTTATACCGTCGAGGTGCCGGCCCTGGAGGCGAGGGACACCCGGCTGAACCGGCCCATGGGCCGCCAGATCGCGAAGTTGTCAGGAGGCGCGTACTTTGACCTGCACGAGGTCATGAACGCCGTAGGCAAGGTCCAGGGGCTCAGCCAGACGAATGAGACCCCGTTCGTGGATGATGAACTCTGGGACAAGTGGTGGGTTGTCGCCCTCATCACCGCTATTCTTGCTGCTGAGTGGATCCTGCGAAAAGTGGTACGGCTGGTTTGAGGGGGGATCGGACGGTAAACTAAGATAGCCGAAGCGCGTTGCCGGCAGATGGATTAAGAGACAGGCAGGTTCAAATCAGCGGACTGGATAACATGGCATCTGCAGAAGATCTGAAGAACAAAATTTCCGTCGCGCGCTTCACGGTTTCCGTCGTCATGCTGTTTTGCCTGCTGGCGGCGGGATCTCTCAGCTTCGCACGCGAGAAGATCTTCGTTGCAGGAGGCGGGGGAGAGTGGACCTCTCGTCTTGTCGAGGCCCTGGGAGCTGTTGAGGCCG
>DODI01000086.1:0-7929 GCA_003509045.1 Planctomycetota bacterium
AAGTAGGCCTTGTAGGCCTTCTTGATGTTGAAGCCGCCGCCGCGTCCCGCGCCGCCGTGGAGCCTGATTCCGAAGCCGGTCTGGATGACCTGCTGCCCCTCGTCGTTGAAAATCTCGAGGTGGGCCTCCCGTTCCGACCCCCGGCCCCGGCCGCCGCTGTTGTTGTGGACGTTGCTGAAATCAGCCGCGTTCATCGATATGGACAGCACCGGCAGGCTCGGCCTGGATCGGCGAACAAAGTAGGTGCCCGCTGCCGGGTCGACAATCATTCTGCCGTCGAGGAAGCCGGCCGCGCGAATTACCGTATCCTGTGCGATGGTAAGAGGCCCGCTGAAGACCTGGCTGGAGCTGGTCGGAGGCGAGCCGTTGGTCGTGTACCGGATATCGAAATCATCGAAGGGGATGTTGGCCGAGAGATTGACCCTCGTGTTGATGGTGTGATAGCCGGGAGGGGGAGAGAAGGAGACCGAAGAGGCGATCGGCTGCTGGGAGGTGTGGTCGTCGTTGACCTCACCGGGGGTGGGGTAGAAGAGGTAGTTGAACAGGCCGGATCCATCGGGCACCCGGCCGTAGGACCGGTCCTCGGTCTGCCGCGGGAACTCGATACCATCGAGAATCTCCCGGCCGGGGGATGTGAGCAGGAGCAGCTCCCCATCGGAATCAAGCTGGAAGTTCGTGTGGAAGGTCGGATCGCTGAAGCCGATCTCCGGCATGAAGCTCAGGTCGTTGCTGCGGTGGGTCCGGTTGAGAAGGGCGACAGCTAGCAGGTTGTTCTCCGGCCGCAGCAGGCTCGCCCACTCCGGGACCATCCAGCGCTGCACGCGACGGGCCTCCCTGGA
The DNA here is from genome assembly GCA_003509045.1 of Planctomycetota bacterium. Taxonomy (GTDB): domain Bacteria; phylum Planctomycetota; class UBA8108; order UBA8108; family UBA8108; genus UBA8108. The sequence goes on from DODI01000086.1 coordinate 840, forward strand.
CCTCGTGGCGTTGCTGTTGAAGGTGGGCTCTTCGTTCTCGGGGAAGTTGACCGAGAGAACCCTCGTGCCGTTGAGCCAGGCTACGAACCCATCATCGTAGTTGATCTGCAGGACCATGCCTTCGAGGTCAACGTTCGGTTCCAGCGAGAAGATCTCTACCTCGGCGAGGCTCAGGTTGCTTCCAGGCATGGAGATTCGAACGAACCGGCCCTCAAGAGAACCAGCCGCATTGACCCCATCGATAGTGAAGCAGGGGCCCAGGACGCCGGAGTCATCGGTGAGGAAGGATCTTTCATAGATCTTCCCGCGGTCTTCATTGAAGACGGTGACGGTGAAATTAGTCAATCGGTAGCTGCAGCAATCGAGCCGGTTCCAGAGCTTGATGTAGGAGATGTCGTGGGCCGCCTGGAGGTCGACCTCCCACCAGGAGTTCTCTCCATCTGTGTGGGATACGGAATTGCCGCCTTCTCCATCTCCATCGGTGTTGCCGTCGATGGCCCGCCCGGCTTCCCAGTCTTCGAATTGGGAGGACTGGGTGGCGACACCGTTGAGCGCCACATTGGTTCCCGGTCCGATGTCCTGGACGTCGAAGTTCGTTCTTAGAAAAACAGCTCCGATTCCACTCTCCAGTTCGGTGCGGTCATCATCATCTCCGAAACCGAACCCGGGTATCCCGAGCTGCCAGTTGCGTGATTCGAGAAAATTCGTCTGGTGCCATCCGGTGGGCGGGTCGCCGCTTTCCGGCAGCGCGGTCAGGTAGCGCCAGGGGTGATCGAGATCAAGCATCGTTGGCCGGACCTCGATGGCCGAGTCGTTGGCAAGGAGCTGTTCGGTGGTCGGAAATCGCAGATTTTTGCCCGAGCACCAGACGATCAGGCGCTCGCCCGGCGGGATAATGAAAGATGGAAACACCCATTTTCGGGGATCATCCGGATCGTCACTGAGAGCATGGTCTCCGATGTCGTACGGGGCATTGGAGACGTTGAGGAGCTCGATCCAGTCAGAGCTGTCCCCATCGACATCAGCGATGGTTGCCTCGTTGGAGGCCTGGATCTCGTTAATGACAATCTGGGCGAAGCAGGGTTCTGTGCCGAGCAGGAGAATCAATCCAAGAACGTGGAATACGAATCGAGACATGGTGGATATCCTCTGGCTATCATTCACAGGCTCCCGTTGCCTAAGGATACCTGTGCAAACACCTCTTTGGCACCGTTTTATCTATCTGAAGCTCTACAAGATCGGTATTGCGCTGTTTTCGTGTAATGGTTGCCCCGCTGCGAATTGCCCCTCTTGGGCTTTGGATCCGGCTGGTGGATGCGGTAGATTTGAGTCTCGGGTGGACGCGGGGCCTGTTACCGGCGAGAGTCGGGCCGTTGTTATTCGGACTCTCCAGAGGAGTGTCGTTTCTGATGCTGAAAATTGCCTGCACCCTGTTGATACTGACCCTTGCGCAGTGGACCTCCGCCCTGGCGCAGGAGGTTCCCCATGCGTTCACAGGCGCGAAAATCATACCGGTCGAGGGCGAGCCGATCGAGGCCGGGACGCTGCTGGTGGAGGCCGGGGTGATCAAGGCTCTCGGACCGGCAGGCAAGGTGGCGATCCCAGCCACCGCGAAGCGTTTCGACCTCAAGGGCAAGGTTATTATTCCCGGCCTGATCTGTACCCACAGCCACATTGGCGGAATCGGCGGGGGAGATGGCTCGGGTCCGGTTCAGCCTGACGTCAGGATCTACGATTCCCTCAATGTGCGGGATCCCGGTTTCCGCCGCGCTGTCGCCGGAGGCCTGACGGCCCTGAATATCATGCCCGGCTCCGGGCACCTGCTCAGCGGGCAGACCGTCTACGTGAAGTTGCGCGGCTCGAAGACTATCGAGGGGCTCTGTCTGCGGGACAAGGAGGGGCGGATTCTCGGCGGCATGAAGATGGCGAACGGAACCAACTCGCAGAGGGCGCCGCCGTTTCCCGGTACCCGCTCCAAGTCAGCAGCGCTGATGAGGGCGGAGTTCATCCGGGCGGGAGAGTACAGGGACAAGCTGGCGGCCGCGCTCGACGATCCCGAGAAGAAGCCGCCCCGGGATCTGCGGCTCGAGGGCCTCGTCGAGGTGCTCGAGGGACGCAGGGTGGTCCATCACCACACCCATCGGCACGACGATATCATGACGGTCCTGAGGCTCTCGCGGGAGTTCGGTTTCCGGGTCGTTCTGCACCATGTCAGCGAGGGCTGGATGGTCGCGGAGGAGATCGCCAGGGCGAAGGTTCCCTGTTCGATCATTCTTGTGGACAGCCCCGGCGGCAAGCTCGAGGCGATCAACCTGGTCTTCAAGACCGGCGGGATCCTCGAGAAGGCCGGAGTCCTCACGGCCTTTCATACAGATGACTGGATCACCGATTCGCGACTCTTCCTGCGCATGGCGGGCCTCGGGGTGCGGGGGGGGATGAGCCGGGAGGCCGGCCTGAAGGCCCTCACCCTTGCCGGCGCAAAGATGCTCGATCTTGACAAGCGAATCGGCTCTCTGAAGGTCGGCAAGGATGCGGACTTCGTCATTCTCAATGGTGATCCGTTGAGCGTGTACACCAAGGTGCTCGAGACCTGGGTGGAGGGCCGGAAGGTCTTTGATCGAGGCAATCCCGACGATCTCCTGCATGCGGTGGGGGGCTATGGAGCGGGAGTGGACCAGGAGCCCTATCACTGCTGCTTCGGTGAAGAGGGAGGAGGCCGATGATGCGGCGAGCTCTGTCGGCTTTGCTCCTGGTGTTCCTCGCGGCCACGTCAGCCTCAGCGCAGCTGGCGGTTAGGGGTAAGAAGATCTACACCATGGCGGGACCCGTGGTGGAGGATGGTGTCATCATCATCCGGGAGGGTAAGGTGGCCGCGATCGGCCGTGCCGCCGACCTGGCAATCCCGGCAGGATTCAAGGTGCTCGAGGCAGCCGTGGTGACGCCGGGGCTTATCGATGCGCGCAGCGTTGTAGGTCTCGCCGGCTACTTCAACCATGAGCACGACCAGGACCAGCTTGAGCGCTCCAGCCCGATGCAGCCGGAGCTCAGGGCTGTTGATTCCTACAATACGCGTGAGGCTCTCATCGAGTGGGTCAGGGGGTACGGTGTGACGACCCTCCATACCGGGCATGCTCCCGGGGAGCTGATCTCCGGCCAGACGATGATCGTTAAGACCACTGGCAATACTGTAGAGGATGCCGTCATGGTTCCCACCGCCGGCATCTCGCTGACCCTGGGCCCCGGCTCACTGCGCGGCGGGGGGCAATCTCCGGGAACCAGGGGAAAGCAGATGTCCATGCTGCGGGCCAGGCTGCTCGAGGCGAAGTCCTACCTGGAGAGCCTGGAGCCGCGGGAGGAGAAGCCAGGGAAGGCCGGGGAGGAAAAGAAGAATACGCCTCCGGTGAACCTGGGGCTGGCGGCCCTGGCATCGGTCCTGCGCAAGGAGGTGCCGCTGCTTATTACCGCTCATCGCGCCCAGGATATCGCGACCGCGCTTCGTCTGAAGAAGGAGTTTGATCTTCGAATCATCCTCGATGGAGGAGCCGAGGCCTACCTGCTGACCGAGGAGCTGAAGAAGGCCGGGGTTCCGGTGATCATTCACCCCTCGATGGCCCGATTCAACGGAGCTCTTCAGAACGCGAGCTTCGAGACGGCCGCGCGCCTGAAGAAGGCCGGGCTGAAGGTGGCGATGCAGAGCGGGTACGAGAGCTACGTTCCGAAAACCAGGGTCGTCCTGTTCGAGGCCGCTGTGGCCGCGGCAAACGGACTCGGTTTTGAGGGCGCCCTTGAATTGATCACCACCTCCGCCGCCGAGATCCTCGGCATCTCCGACCGGGTCGGCTCCCTGGCTGTCGGGAAGGACGGTGATCTCGCCCTCTTTGATGGGGACCCCTTCGAGTACACGACGCATTGCGTCGGAACCATCATCGAGGGACGGCTGGTGAGCGAAATCTCGCGTTAGCGGGGACTCGTTCCGCCCTGTTTCAGGAGATTATTTCTTTATTCTCCGCGGTCCGCTTGTTTCTAATACAGTCATGATCCGTCTCACGGCAATCGTTACCCTGGTCGTTCTTGTCCTGCCCCAGCAGGTTCTCCTCTGCCGGGAGCCCGCCGGCGGTGACGAGGTGTATCGTCTTGAGGTGCCCGCTCGCGCAGGTAAGGGGGCGGGGCCGCTTGACTGGGTCTATGAGAAGGTCGATAGCGCCCGGGACGACTGGTCGGTTGAGCGTTTGAGCGACAGCCTCAAGGCCCCGCTCGATGAGCTGGCGGCCTGGCTCGTCGCGGGCAAGGTCGACGCCGAAGGACTGGCGAAGCTCCTGGCTCCCGGCTTTCGCTCCGGCGGCCTGGTGCCGAAGACCTGGAAGGAGACAGCCGGCGGCGTCGGAAGCTGGAGCGCCGGGCGGTCTTCTTCTCCCGGCAGGCTCAAGACGGTAACGCCGCAACAGCTGGGCGCTGAGCTGGAGGAACTGAGCGCCCTGTGCGGTAAGGTTTCGAAGGCGGCCTTCAAGATCTTCAGGGTGACGGAGGTGAAGGGAGGCGGTCTACAGGTAGATACGCTGCTGGAGCTCGATGGGATGGCCGGCGACGGGGCCTATCTGCAGGCCAGGACCGTCTGGAGGATGGGTTGGCTCGGCGGGCCGCGGGAGGGCCTTCTCTCGCTCAGCCGCCTTGATATTGAGAAGGTGAGGTCGCCCGGTCGGGCCTTTTCCGATGTCACCCTCGACTGTCTTGGAGATGACCCCGTTTTCAGGTCACAGCTGAGCCGGGGCGTCGGCTATTGGCGTACGAGAATCGATGCATCCAGCGGGATGGATGTCTACGGTCACCAGGGAATCTCCGTTGGGGATTTCAACAATGACGGCCAGCTTGATTTCTACGTTCCCCAGCCTGCGGGCCTTCCCAACAGGCTGTACCGGAATCTCGGCAACGGCCGCTTCTCCGACGTCGCCGCGGCGGCCGGGGTGGATGTTCTCGATGTTACCAGCGGCTCGCTCTTTGTCGATCTCGATAACGATGGGGATTCCGACCTGGTGGCCGTGACCTCGACAGAGACTCTTCTCTTTGAGAACGACGGCCGGGGCAGGTTCCGGAGGGTCGAATCAAGCGGCCTGGAGACGGCCGGCAGGGAGAGCGCCTCGACGCTCGGCTGCGCAGCGGCGGATTATGACCTCGATGGAGACCTTGATCTCTACGTCTTCAGCTACGTGTTCTGGGCCGGGGCGGGTTCGAAGCTCCAGTCGACCTATCCCTATCCCTATCATGATGCCAACAACGGGGCTCCGAATTTTCTCTTTCGCAACGAGGGGAAGCTGCGCTTCAGGGAGCTCACCGCCTCTTCCGGTATGGGGGCGAACAACCGGCGTTTCAGCCTGGCCGCCTCCTGGTGCGATTATGACGCCGACGGCGACCCGGATCTCTACGTGGCGAACGATTTTGGCCGCAACAATCTCTTTCGCAACGAAGGAGGTGGCAAGTTTCGTGACGTGGCGCGGGAATTGGGAGTCGACGATGTCGGCAACGGGATGAGCGTGACCTGGGAGGATGTGGACAACGATGGAAGGATGGATCTCTATGTCGGCAATATGTGGTCTTCCGCCGGCAGCCGGATCGCCGGGCAGCCGCGTTTCGAGGCGGACCGCCTGCGGGAGACCTACCGGAAAATGTCCAGGGGGAACTCGCTGTTCAGGAATACAGGAGACGGACGCTTCGAGGATGTGAGCCTCAGGTCGGGCGCCTTCTTCGGCCGCTGGTCCTGGTCGGGGCAGTTTCTCGACGTTGAAGGAGACGGCCTGGAGGATCTCTATGTCGTCAACGGCTTTATCTCCAACGAGAGCAAGGATGACTTGTGAAGCTTTTTCTGGCGGCAGGTCGTGTCGCGGGCTACCGGGGTGAAGAGCCGCCTGTCGAGATATGAAGGAGCTTGGGAGGCCATCAATCGGCTGATCAGGTCAGGCGGGTCATGGTCAGGTTTTGAGCGTAACTGTTTCTTTTCCGGGACAGGACAGGCGGGCTTCATCAACCAGTCAGCCGTATCCGGGCTCGACTACCAGGAAGATGGCCGCGGGCTGGCGGTCTGGGATTATGACCGGGATGGAGATCCAGATCTCCTGGTCAAGAACAGGAATGCGCCGCAGGTCAGGATCCTGCGCAATGATTCGCCGCCAGTCTCCCATCGCCTCAAGGTCAGGCTGGAGGGAGTCAGATCCAACCGCCAGGGCATCGGCGCCCGGGTGACGGTCCGCCATGGCGGGAAGTCGAGGGTGAAGGAGCTGCGAGCCGGCTCGGGCTTTCTGTCACAGAACTCACAGGAACTTTTCTTCGGGCTTGGCGGCTCGCTGAAGGTTGACAGCCTGGAGGTCTATTGGCCGTCGGGGCTGCGGCAGACCTTCAGGGATGTTCCGGCTGACCGGGAGGTTCTCCTGCGCGAGGGCGCGAAGGAGCCGGGCCTTCAGCCTTTCAAGAAACTGAGCAAGCCAGGGCCTGCTGTTGCCGGCAGGCCGACCTTCAGTCCCTCTCCGGATGAACCCAGGAAGGTCTGGCTGCTGGACCCGGTTACCTTGCCGGGAATGAACCTGCGGGATCTCTCCGGCCGGGCGCTCTCTCTGGCGAAGTTCAGGGGCGCTCCCCTGGTCCTGAATCTCTGGACTGCGGAGTGTTCGAGCTGCGTTCTCGAGCTGTCGGAGTGGAAGAAGCAGCGCGCCGCTACGGGGTCGGAGCTCGCTGTGGTGATGGTCGCCAGCGCCGCCGACAGGGAGTCGGATAAGACCGCTGAGATTATTCGCAGGGCGGGCTTTCCCGCCGTTTTTGCCGAGCCGGAGGACCTGCTGGCGATCTCCGTCCTCGTCGAGGAGGTCGTTCGCTGGCCCCGGGGTCTGCGTCTGCCCTGTACGCTCTTGCTGAATTCAGCGGGACTCCTGGCGCGGATCTACGAGGGACGAACGGGCTGGGCAGGTCTCAGCGCCGACGCGGCCGGCATCCCGGGGGATCCCCGGGGACGGCTCGACAAGGGCCTCCCTTTTCCCGGGGGTTATTATTCGTCGGACTGGTTTCGGAACGAATTCCAGCTTGGGGTCTCCTATCTCGAGGCGGG
>DODI01000086.1:8250-9507 GCA_003509045.1 Planctomycetota bacterium
GGCGGGCCTCCCGGCCCGCGGCCTGGAGGCGTTTGAGAGAACCCTCATCAGGCGCCCGGGCGAGGTCGAGGCGCTCTACAATATCGGGCTCATTCAGCTGCAGGCGGGTAAGCTTGAATCCGCTCGCGAGGCCTTCGAGCTCGCCCTTGAAGGCCAGCCGGAATTTATCGACTCCGCCGCCAACCTCGGGGTCGTGCTCGCCCGGCAGGGACGACTGGAGGATTCCTACCGGGTCTTCAGCAAGGTCCTCGAGTCGAGGCCGGGTCATATCGAGGCTCTCATTAATATCGGGAATATCGAGCTGACAGTGGGCGCTCCGGAGCGCGCGCGCAAACGCTTCGAAGAGGTGATTCGTCTCGAGCCCGGACTCGTTGCCGGCTACAAGCGGCTGGGCGCCGTCTGCCGCTCAACCGGCGATCTTGACGGCGCGCGTGAGGTGTATGAGAAGGCGGCGGCCATCGATCCCGAAGATCCCGAGCTGTGGAGCAACCTCGGCGTGATTCTTGCCGAGGGCGGCCGCTTCAAGGAGGCCAGGAAGATGTGTGAGAGGTCCGTGCGGGTCAGCCCCGGCTACGCCTCCGGCCACAACAACCTTGGGCTGGTTCTGCAGGCGTTGGGTGAAGCCGATGGAGCTGTCGGGGCTTTTCGGAAGTCCATCTCGCTGGCGCCCGAGGGTCCGTCGGCCTATCTGAACCTTGCGAGGCTCTACATCAAGCTTGGCAGGAAGGCCGAGTCCGGCTCGCTGTTGCGCCGATATCTCGAGCTCCAGCCCGGCCACCAGGGAGCGCTGAAGCTTCTCAAGCAGCTGGGAGAGTGACAGCTCAGAGGAGCCCGGGGATCGCGTCGGCCGAGTAGACCGGGTGGGGCCGCCCCCGGCGCTCCATCCAGTGCAGGTCGCGCGGTATTCCCAGCGCCTCGAACATCGTGGCCGCCATGTTCTCGGGTTTCTGCGGATCGTCCTTCGGCTGGCCGCCTTCGGCATCCGATGAGCCGATGATCCGGCCGCCCTGGACGCCTCCGCCGGCGAACCATACGGTCTGGACGGCTCCCCAATGGTCCCGGCCCGGCGGCTTGCCCTTGCCGATGCTGAAGATCTTCGGTGTCCGGCCGAATTCACCGGCCATCACGACGAGTGTTTCTTCCAGCAGGCCGCGTTCACCCAGGTCATCGAGCAGGGCTGAGACGGCGCGGTCCATTGGCGGGAAGAGGTATTTCTCGAGGTTAGGAAAGGCGTTGACGTGGGTGTCCCAGGTCTCG
>DODI01000101.1:0-5117 GCA_003509045.1 Planctomycetota bacterium
GTGGTCGAGAGCGCGGCCTGGGAGTTTGCTGATACCGAGAAGATGATGGAGGCCTGCGAAGAGCTCTTCGGGCCTTACCGCTGGGGGCGCTACGATATCCTCGTGCTGCCGCCGAGCTTTCCCTTTGGCGGCATGGAAAACCCCCGGCTCACCTTCGCGACGCCGACCATCCTGGCGGGAGATCGTTCGTTGGTCGCTCTCGTCGCCCACGAGCTGGCCCACTCCTGGTCCGGGAATCTCGTTACCAATGCCACCTGGGATGACTTCTGGCTCAACGAAGGCTTTACGGTCTACCTGGAGCACCGGATCATGGAGCGGCTCTACGGCAAAGAATACGATGAGATGCTGGCCCGCCTGGGACTCGATGAGCTCAGCAAGACGATCCAGGAGCTGCTTGAAGATCACCCGGCGGATACGCACCTGAAGCTGAACCTGGGCGGCCGCGATCCCGATGATGGCATGACGGATGTCGCCTACGAGAAGGGTTACCTTTTTCTGAGGATGCTGGAGGGAGCCTTTGGCCGTGAGCGCTGGGATACCTTTCTGCGCTCCTATTTCGACCGGTTTTCCTTTCAGCCCATGACTACCGAGGGTTTCCTGGATTTTCTCGACAAGGGCCTGCTGGCGGGAGACCGGGCCCTGGCGAAGAGGCTGAGGATTGATGAATGGGTCTACGGCCCGGGCCTGCCGGCCAATCTCCCCCTGGTGCGTTCGGAGGCGCTCAAGAAGGCGGCCGCGGCCGCAGGGTATTTCGCCGCCGGGCTTGGAGCTGAGGTTCTGAAGACCGACGGCTGGACGACGCACGAGTGGCTCCACTTCCTGCGCCACCTCCCGGCCGACCTGGCGGCTGACCGCCTGGCGGACCTGGACCAGGTGTTCGGGCTCACCGCGTCGAAGAACTCGGAGATCCTCTGTCAGTGGTTTCTGGCCGCTCTCCCGGCGGGCTACAGTCCTGTGATGAAGCCTCTCGAATCCTTTCTCGTCAATGTCGGCCGACGAAAGTTTCTCAGTCCGCTTTACAGGGAACTGGCGAAGACTCCCGGCGGTCTCAAGCGGGCTCAAGAGATCTACGCCCGGGCCCGTCCGGGCTACCACCCGGTGGCGGTCGGGACCATCGATGGGATCCTGGGCTGGAAGGACTGAAGCTCACTTCTCGGGCGCCTCTTGCTCCCGCAGCCGAAGATATTTCTCGAGCTCAAGCACCTCCTTCAGCTCCTCGAAGCCCATCATCTCCTCCTTGCGCGCCGCCGCGCTTCCATCTCGCAGGAAGGTCTCCGCCAGCGATTCGATGGCCCGCGCCGCCACCAGGAGCGTCTCGATCGGTGCGACCACGAATTTGAAGCCCAGCTCTTCGAGCTCCGAGGCTGTCAGCAGGGGGGTCTTGCCGAAGGAGAGCATGTTGGCAAACTTCGGATAAGGGACCCGCTCGGCAATCGCGAGAAGCTCTTCTCTTGACTGGGGCGCCTCGACGAAGGCGACATCGGCTCCCGTCGAGCAGTAGCGATTGATTCTCCCGATGGCCGCGTCGACCCCTTCGCTTTGGCGTGCGTCGGTTCGGGCGAAGATCACGAAATCCTCGTCCCGGCGGGCTTCGAGGGCGGCCTGGAGCTTGGCGACCATCTCCTCGGCGGGAATTACCGAGTTGCCATCGAAATGGCCGCAGCGTTTGGGAAAGACCTGGTCTTCCAGGAGGATGCCGGCGGCACCCGCAGCTTCAAAGGCCCGCACGCATTCTTGGACCTCCTCAGGTCCCCCATAGCCGGTGTCGCCGTCGGCGATCAGGGGGATCGAGATTCGTCGCGCCATTCGTTCGACCGCGGTGGCCATCTCTTCAAGCTCCAGGAAGTTCAGGTCGGGGAGACCGCGGAGGCTGGCGCTGGCTCCGAAGCCGCCGAGGAAGACCGTCTCGAAGCCGGCGCGTTCGATCAAGAGCGCGGTCAGAACGTCGTGGGCGCCCATCGAGCGGATGATGCCCGGCTCTTCAAGGAGGCGACGAAGTCTTCGGGTCGCCTTCGTCTCGTCGCTCATCGCAGGGTCTCCTTTGCCGTCTACCGCTGGTCATTCTCACATGCCGGCCCGCTTGCCCGCGTGCTATGCTGTGCTCCGATTACAGTCTAACTTGACTTGAGGAATGAACAAATGCCCGGAATGGATCTCTTTCGTCTGGATGGAAAGGTGGCGCTTGTTACCGGAGGCACCAAGGGGCTGGGGCGCAGCATGGCCGCTGGGCTTGCCTCTGCCGGAGCCGATGTCGCTCTCTGCAGCCGCAACGGTGAAGAGGCCGAGGGTGAGGCGGCTCTCCTGGGGGAGGAGACGGGCAGACGGACCCTCGGTGTTCGTTGTGACGTAACGGAGCCTGAAGAGGTCGAGGCGCTTGTTGAGGCGACCGTGTCGCAGCTGGGGCGCCTTGATATCCTCATTAACAACGCCGGAATCAATATCCGCAACCCGATCGAGGAATTGTCGCTGGAAGAGTTTGAACAGGTGATGAGGGTCAATGTTCGCGGCCCCTGGCTCTGCTCCAGGGCGGCGATCCCGCACATGCGGGCGGGCGGCTACGGGCGAGTGATCAATATGGGGAGCACGCTGAGCGTGGTAGGGGTTCCGGGCCGCACTCCCTATGCATCGAGCAAGGGGGCGGTTGCGCAGATGACGCGTGTTCTCGCGCTCGAGTGGGCGGAAGAGGGGATCACCGCCAACGCGATCTGTCCAGGCCCCTTCCTCACGCCGATGAATGAGCCGATCGTCGGTAAGCCCGAAACCGAACGATTGATTCTCGGCGAGGTGCCGATGGCCCGGTGGGGAGAGATGGCTGAGATCCAGGGGGCGGCGATCTTCCTGGCCAGCGAAGCATCGAGTTACGTCACTGGAACGACCCTGTTCGTCGACGGGGGGTGGACGGCCCACTGAGGCCGTCGTATAGCGGATACAAAAAAAGAGAGGCGAAGCTCGAAAGCTCCGCCTCTCTTTGACGTTCGGATTCGGCTGGAAGAATTACTTCTTCTTGGCCGCGTTGCCGTACTTTCCGGACAGTCCGAAGTCGTATTTGTAACGCTTGATGCCGAGTTTCGTGAACGCATGCGCATCGAACTTTTCGAAGGGAACAAAGGGACGGGCGGCCATGCGCTCATGGACGACCTGGTCGACGAGCTTGACGCCTCCCTTGACGAAGCCCTTGCTGCCGCGCGTGAAGTCGTTGGTGTTGTTCTTGACGTACTTGACGTCAAATCCTTGCAGCTGGGCGCCCTCAACGAGGCCGTAGTTGTGGCCGTGGGCCTTCTGCAGGTGCATGTCGAGGAACTTCTCGTTCCGGTCGGCATTCGAGATGCTCTTATTGAAGGCGAGGTTACCGAGCTTGACGGCGAAACCGGCCTGCGTGTAGAAGTCCTGGGGACTCCAGAAGCCGGGCAGGCAGTGTACAACACGGGCATCGGGCGTCATGAAGTACATTTGGATATTACGACCGCCGGAACAGGTGTTGATGCTCTTGGCGGCGTTGGAGGGCATGTGGGTATTGGATACGCCAGCGTAGTTCTTCCTGCCCTTGATGTTCTGCCAGCCGGAGACGAATGCGGTGTTGATCTGGTTAATGACCTTGTCGTTAGAGAGCGTCACGGCTCTCAGGGAGTGGCCGGCACTTCACAATCCGCCGTTGATATCACCAACGATATCGACCCAGAAGATCATCTTTCTCTCGGCCTGTGCCTTTTTCTTGAGCTCGTTGAAATCTTTGCTCCAGTTGATCTTCGACATCATCTTGTCAACGTTCAGCTGGACCTGTTCACCGGTAACAGTCTTGTAAGCTACATTCTGAGCGTGTAGCGCACCCGTGGTCAGCAGAACCGCAACGGCTGCTACTGTCAGTTTTCTAAGCATTTCAAAGCTCCTTTCAAAAGGTTCCTGAAAAGTTCAGCTAAGAGTTAGGGTCTAAAAAGTGATGGATACCACAACACTTTACCGTGAGATCTTAAAAGTGTCGAGAAAAACACCAGAAAACATCAATTCGTTGCGCTATCGCCGTTTTCTTTCCACCAGGCGTCCCAGATCTTCTTATTGTCTCCGAGGTTGACTCCAGTAATTGACGCAAGTGCTGATTTCACAAGGATTTTCAGCTCCTGGTCCGGGCTTGAGAGGCTTTTGATAAGGGCTGGGACAGCCTGCAACGCGTTCCCTTTTGAGAAAGCTCCGACCATTTTGCGCTGCATATCCGTATCTTTGCTCTTCGAATAGACAGAGGTGAGGTGTTTCGTTGATTCTGTTGAGGTCAGCCGTTCAAAACCAACTCCAAGGGTCTCTTGGAATGCGGCCAGCCGGCCCTTCTGGCTTTTCTTGATCGCGACCTTTTTCTCCGACAACTCCAGCAGGCGCTGCAACTGTTCGAGGTAATGATTGTGCCGGCCGCCATAATAGCCGCCGTCGCCCTTGTACTTGTCCTTGTTGATTTTGTAGGCATTTTCCGTCAGGGCTTTGATGCGTCTTTTCAGGAAGGATGTCGTTTTTTCCATCTTGGAGCGGAGCTCGCTCGAGTAGACGTAGACCTCTATCAGTCCCCTGGCTCCATCTTTTCCGGTTGCCCGGAGCAGCTCGGTGAGGTCGGGATCGAGATCGGCCGGGCTCGCCACAGGCAGGCCGTAATTACCGACGGTCTCTTTGAGCCGCTCGATCAGGGCGGCATAGTCCTTCTTCGACAGCTCTACTTTTTGCGGGATCCTGGCTACGGCGGTTTGCCGCGAATCCTCGTCATCTTCGACATTGAAAATCCGGTTACCGTTTTCGTTCATCACGGCGGTGCGCCTGGAGATCGATGCTTCTATTTTTGAAGTGTCTGTTCCTCCAGTGAGCCCGCCGTATTGGCCCAGGTTACCCTGGAGGTTGTCGCGCTCCTTGATCAGGGAGGCGATCAACTCCCTGGTCTCAGCAATATTGCCGCTGCCGGGGTCCGGGGTGATCGACTCGTCGGAGGGGGCCGCGGAGGCGAGCTCCTCCGGGGCCTCCGGGCGCTCAGGCTTCTCCTGATTCTCGCCGCCGGGCGCGGGCGTTGTCTGCTTGGCTTGTTCCAGGGCCGCAAGCATCTCCTGCAGTTTCGCAATCTGGACATTCGTATTGTTGAGGCGGGC
>DODI01000275.1:0-8534 GCA_003509045.1 Planctomycetota bacterium
CGCAGCAAGGGCATCCTCATCAATTCTCCCTCGAACCCGACCGCCGCCGTCCAGGACCACGGCACCCTCGAACAGATCGCGGCCCTGGGCGTGCCAGTCATCAGCGATGAAATCTACCACGGCCTGGAATACGGAGGAGCCGATGCCCGGGCCGTCAGCATGCTGGAGGTGACCGATGATTGCTTTGTCGTCGATGGCTTTTCAAAACGCCACGCCATGACAGGGTTGAGGGTCGGCTGGCTGGTCGCTCCGGAAGACCTGGTCGCCCCCCTCCAGCGGCTGCAGCAGAACCTCTTTGTCTGCGCCAGCTCGCTGGCTCAGACCGCCGCCATCGCCGCGCTGCGAGAAGGCGAAGAGGCTCTCATGGCCATGACCGAACAATACAGGCGGCGGCGCGAGGTGCTTTACAACGGCCTGCTCGAGCTCGGCTTTCCGATTCCCTGCAAGCCGATGGGCGCCTATTACATCTTCGCCCGGGCGGACCACCTCGATGATGACTCGCTGCGCCTGGCGAAACGGATCCTTGAAGAGGCCCATGTCGGAGTGGCCCCCGGAATCGACTTCGGCAGTCGGGCCGAGGGCTGGCTGCGCTTCAGCTTCGCCAATGACCTCGAAAGCATCAACGAGGCTCTGCGACGCCTCAAGAAATGGCTACCGCGCTCTGAGGGCTGAGCGGTGGCACCAGGCCTGGAAAGACCGCCAGGCTTCCCCCTGCCAGCAGAAGCTCTGGACACAAAAAAACCCAGACAGGCGTCTGGGAAAATGTGCGTTCATCTATAGCCCTCAGAACAAGGCCTACAGGGCAAGAAAAGATCTTTTTTACAAAAAAACCCCTAAGATACTTAGAATAAAGTGCTTAGGTGTAAATATGTGCGCTGAAGCTGACTGAATACGAAAAAACCCAGGCTTCCAAGCCCGGGTAAAAATGCGCGTTCATTAGTAGCCTTCTATACAAGGTCTCTGGGGAAATAAACTCGGTTTATTTTAAGTTGTTTCAATTATTAGACTTAGATCCCTTCGGAAGCGCCCCGGGAAGAATCTCCAGGGCCCGGGGAAGCTAAAATCTGCTCCAGGCGGCTCTCGATCCCTCCCGCTGACAATCTTCCCCACCCAAGCTCCTCTCCCCGAAAGACAGCGACTGGAATTCGATAGCGATAGAGCTGAAAAAGATGCGTATCCGTTTCAATGTCAATCTTTTCGATCTCGAGACTGAAACGCTGAGTGAGCTCCTCCAGCTTCGCGAACCCCGTATCGCACAGCGGACATTCGCTCTTCGTGTAAAAGCTGATCTTTTCCATCAAATCGAATGCCCTTCGGGTTTCATTCGAACTGTTGCCTTGAGTCTGCCGGGAGATCACAATGTTGTCTCAGGTCATCGATAGCCAACAGAAAAAAGCAGGAGCGCCCATGGGGACACCAAAGAAGACGGTCTCTCGACGGAAGTTTATCAAGAAGAGCAGCCTGCTCTCGAGTGTCCCGGTGATCGCCGCCGGGTTGCCGGCCTCTTCCCTTGCCAATGTCCAGGATGCCAATGAGTTTCTGCGCCTGGGATGGATCGGGGTGGGCGGCCGCGGCACCTCCCTGCTCGACCGCGCCCTGCGCAGCGTCTCGGTCTCGACCCTCAAGGTCAACGCCATCTGCGACATCGACCCCAAGGCCCGCGCCCGCGGCATCCGGATGTGCGGCGCGATGAAGCCCGCCGGCATCCACGACTACAAGGAGCTGCTGGCGAGAAAGGACATCGACGCCGTCTTTGTCGCCACCCCCATCTACCTGCATCCCGAGCATGCCGTCGCCGTGCTGGAATCGGGCAAGCACTGCTACTGCGAAAAGCCCCTCGGCCCGACCCCCGAGGGCGTCAAGAAAGTCTACGATGCGGTCAAGAAGAGCGGCAAGAAATTCCAGATCGGCTTCCAGTGGCGCTACCACAGCGGCTTCCTCGGCTTCGTCGACCAGCTCCAGGGCGGCGCCGTGGGCAAGACCTCCTTCATCAACAGCGCCAGGCATGTCGGCGGCTACCCCGAGAAAGAGGGCAGTTGGTATATGGACCGCAAGCTCTCCGGTGACCTGATCGTCGAGCAGGCGGTTCATGAGATGAACGTCTTCTGCTGGGCGCTCGATGCCCACCCGCTGCGCGCTGCCGGGTTTGGCGGCATCAACGCCCTTGAGGGCCGCCCCAAGGGCCGCAGCATGATGGACTCCTACGGCGTCACCTATGAATTCCCGGGCAACATACGCCTGAATTACACCCACGTGATCTACGCGGCCTCAGGCTTCGGGGGCCTGTACATGACCGTCTTCGGAGATGCCGGCAAGGCGCTCGAGCTCGAGGGCACCGTCAACCTCTCCGTCACCAAGGACGGCAAGAAGACCAAGGTCGACCTGCCGCCGCTGAAGGACTCCACTGAGCTGGCGATCCAGAGCTTCGCGCGCTCAATCCGGGAGGACAAGGAGCCCCTGGCCAACGTCGACGCCGGCCGCCATGCCACCCTGATGTCGCTGCTGGGCCGTACGGCCATCCACGAAAAGCGGGTGGTGGAATGGAAAGAGGTCGCTCTTTGATCCAGGACCGCCCGAGCTCCCCATGAACATCAACCACATCGAGATGACCCCGGTCGTCGTTCCCGCCAAGGAGAACGCGATCAATTCACCCGGCAAGGCCGCCCCGCTTCATATGCTCAGCGTCGGCGCGAGCAAGGGCTGGTCGGTCCAGTTCGACAGCCTCATCAAGTGGATCCTGAGGATCCACACCGATGATGGCGTCACCGGCATTGGCGAGAGCCTGCGAGCCGTCAACGAAGCGAGCATGCGAGAGATCGCGGAGTCGCTCATCGGAACGGACCCCACGGAGATGAACCTGCGCGACCTGCCCATCCCCTACGGGCGAGCCTACGATGGCTTCGAGTGCGCAATCTACGATCTTGTCGGCAAGGCGCTCTCGGTTCCGGCCTACAAGCTGCTGGGCGGCGCGTACCGTGAAAGAGTCTATTGCTCGGCCTGGTTCGGACAACGCGACCCTGAGGACGCCGGTCGGTGCGCCAGCAAATTCAGGGAAATGGGCTACGACTGCCTGAAGTTCAAGGGCTCGCTCGACGAAGACCCCGTCGCCGTCTGCAAGGCGATCAAGGACCAGGCCGGGGAAGACTTCCGGGTCATCATTGACCCGAACACCCGCTGGGAGAGGCCGGCGGAAATCCTGCCCTTCCTTCGCCGCCTCGAAGAGGTCGGCAACGTGTGGACCCTGGAAGACCCTATTCCTCGCTGGGATCTACGCAACTGGCGTCATCTGCGCCGGAAAAGCTCGATCCCACTCGCGCTCCATACCGCCATCCCCTACGCCGAGCTCTTCCAGAAACCCCAGGATGTCATCCTGGCTATCCAGGAAGAGGCGGTCGATTACTTCAACTTCAACGGCCCGATGGCCTGGGTCCAGAAGCTTGGAAATATTGCCGAGGTCGCCAACATGCCCTTCTGGCATGGAAGCGAGGTCGACCTGGGCCTCCTGGAGGCCAGCTACCTGCACGTGGCGGCCGCCAGCAAGCTCTGCACCCTGCCAAGCGACATCTTCGGACGGCTCATTCGCGAGCACGACCTCCTCGCCGAACCGCTGACCTTCGATGGCAAAGGCAACTTCATGGTGCCAACGGGTCCGGGACTCGGAGTTGAGCTCGACGAAAAGGCTGTCACCCGCTACGCCGGCGGCGACACCATCAACATCAGCACCAATAACTGAGAAAACTCCGGCGCCGAGAAGGCCGCAAATCCTGCGGCTAGGGAAGTCCCACCCATTTCCCCCTTGCACACCGCATAAAGTGGTATTTATGGTGCCTCTTTACTCTCAATTTCAATAAAGGCGTCCCTGATGGCCCGCCTGATCGTTACTTTAACTCTTCTTGTCACTCTTATAGGCTGCGCTCTATCGCAGGCCTCCTCCGCCAAGGGCAGTGCCGACGACGACGCCCTCAGCCGCACACGCAAGCAGGTGCGGATGCTCGACGACATCTACAAAACGACCGTCGTCCTCATCACCGAAAAATATGTCCATGACAAAGATGATTTCCCTGCCGGCAGCGCCGCTGTTGCGCTCTTCCAGGCCGTTGAAAAAAATGGGTGGCACAAGGTGCGACTGCTCGATGTGGCCGGAGAGCCTATCCGAAGAAAGAACACCGCCAAAGATTCCTTCGAGAAAGCGGGAATTGCCGCGCTCAAAAAAGGGGAGAGCTATTTCGAGGAGGTCGTCTCCAGCGATGGACAACGGCAGCTTCGGGCAATGACCGCCATCCCGGTCGTAAGCAAAAAATGCATTATGTGTCATGAGAACTATAAGGACGCCAAGGCCGGAGAAGCGATCGGCGCCCTGAGCTATACGCTTACAGTTGAATAATCAACGCTTCGTGGTACCAAGCGCCATCGCCAGGCCCGCCTCACCGCTCTGCACCTTGAACGCCTGCCCTGACTTGTCGACATAATGCGACTTCGCCTACAAACTGACTTCGTGCTCAGAGTCCTCCTCTATCTCCGCTACGTGGACCGCAAAGCGACTGTTGAGGAGATAGCCGACAGCTTCAGCATCTCCCGCGAGCACCTGGTCAAGGTGGTCCAGGCGCTTTCAAGGTATGGGTATGTACTAACCCAACCGGGGCGCAATGGAGGTGTGACCCTCGCCTGCGACCCGAAAACCACGACCGTGCGGGAGATCGTTGGAAAAGTTGAGGGCCGCCACGGCGTTCTCGATTGCGTCACCGCGCCCGACAGCTGCCCAATGGAGCCCGGCTGCGATTTGCGGCAATTGCTGATGTTCGCTGAAGAGAAATTCTACGAGGCCCTCGCGACGAAGACACTTGAGAACCTCACGCAAGGAAGCCCGGCCCGAGGCGGGTTGGAAAATCTGCGCATCGGCGGCCCGGGAAAACCACCCGGGTAGAGACCGAACCTCCTCAACCAAGATCCGCAGCCGCAGCTTCAAGTCCCGAGCCGGGGCTCTCGAGGCAGCCGGACGCCTGCAGCAGAGCCTCGAGCGCGCCAAGGAAGGTCATGATGCTCTCCCTTGAGCTGGTCTCGCCCATGAGCCCGATTCGCCAGATCTTCCCGGCGACCTCCCCGAGACCGCCACCGACCTCGATGTCGTAGTCATCGAGAAGCGCCTTGCGGAACCCGGCATCGTCAACCCCCTCGGGAATCCAGACCGCGTTCAGCATGGGAAGCCGGTGGCCCTCCTGGGCGAAGAGCCGAAAACCCAGCGCCTCCAGGCCCGCCACCAGCGCGGCACTATTGCGGCGGTGGCGCTCCCAACGAGCCTCGAGCCCCTCCTCGAGAACCAGGCAGAGCGCCTCGTGAAGGGCATAATTCATCGAGATGGGGGCAGTGTGATGGTAGGCCCGCTCGCCATCGGTCCAGTACTTCTCGATCATCGAGAGATCGAGATACCAGCTGACGACCTTTGACTCCCGGCCCTTGAGCTTCTCGACCGCCCGCTCGCTGAAGGTCACCGGGGCAAGGCCCGGGGGGCAGCTGAGGCATTTCTGGGTGCCGCTGTAGGCCACATCTACATTCCACTCATCCGCCTCGAAACGTTCACCGCCGAGCGAGGTCACGCAATCAACCAGGAAGAGCCGGCCGCTGCTCCGGCACAGCTTGCCGATCTCCTCGAGCGGCTGGAGAGCGCCCGTCGAGGTCTCCGCGTGCACGATGGCGACAGCCTTGACCTCCGGATGGCTCGCGAGAGCATCCTCGATCTCCGACAGCTCAAACACCTCGCCCCAGGGCCGATCAATCCTGTGCAGAACCCCGCCGATGCGCTCGACGATGTCGCTCATGCGATTGCCGAAGACGCCGTTGACGCAAACGAGAACCTCATCGCCGGGTTCGACGACGTTCACAAAGGCCGACTCCATGCCAGCGCTGCCGGTTCCGGAAACCGCGATCGTCAGGCGATTCTCTGTCCTGAAAAGGCGGCGGAGCATCTTCTGGATATTGTCCATGATGCCCAGGAACTGCGGGTCGAGATGGCCGACCACCGGACTCGAGAGCGCCTCATGAACTCTTGGATGGACCCCGGATGGGCCAGGCCCCATGAGCAATCTGCCCCGGGGATAAATGGTCTTCTCGGACATGGTTGCGCCCCCGTCAGGAAGGATGGAATAGAACCGTTACCGCCGTGAATCCATGCAGGAAGCTGCTGCTTCCAATCGGCCCAATCTCCCCCGCGGCGAAGAACCCGGCCAGGGGAGAGTCGTTGAATACTCGTGAAACCATCGATGCATCATGATGCGGCCGGTCAAACATGCGCGGACCACGACCGTTGCAGGTAAAAAGCAGGGCGCCAGCCACCGGGGAGTTGAGCTGCCCGACACGCTCCTCCAGGAGCGTCTCCATCTCCTGGCTTGCCGAAGACGGGTCGCGAAGATGAAACTGGATCGTCTGCCCGGCCCTGGGAACATCGCCAACCATCATCGCTCCGTTCTCCTTGACGAAGCCCAGCACGCCCCGCACCAGGAAGTTCCCGGACCCCTCGCTAGCACTACGCGAATCGACCGCTCGCCCGACATGAAGGCCCTCTGTCAGGCGCTCCCTGTCCGAATCCTCCGTCACCTCAACCTGTTCGACAAACTTCTGCCAGGCGGGCTGTCCGCCGAGCTCGAGAATCAGGTTGTCCTCGCAGGCGGTCACCACGAGGGGCTTCCCGAAGGGCCTGCAGCCCTGGGAAACAACCGTCGAAACGCTTCGCCCCCCGCGAATCAGAACCGCGACGCCGCCCTGGTCGAACACGTCATCTCCAAAGAAGAACCGATTGCCTGTGGGCTGCGGAGAACCGGAGGCCATCCCCCCGGCAAAAACAAGCTCCGGGCGGCTCTGGGAGAGCTCATCGATCAGATCTTCGGCGACAACGGAAAATGGATCGGCGACAAAAATCATGGTCGTCGGCTCGCGCATCTCGGTCATGGCCTCGATGAGAAGGCCGTTCTGCCCTTCCTCCGCCGATTCGAGGCGGCAGGAAGCGACGTCGACCCCGGGAAGACTCGCGGCCCAGAGGCTGAGCCCGGGACTGTCGGCATACTCCCGGTCGCCCCCGAGAACCCCCTCCGCGGTACAGCCGACAAAATGCTCGGCCGGAAGCTTCTCCCGTACAATCTCCGCCAGCTCCTCTGCGTGGGAGGTGTGATGCGACGAGACAAACAGGAACACGAGATCCGCTGGCGTGTCGCCGAGCTCCGCTGCAACCTCGGTGGCCGCCTCCTCGGCAGCCATCCTGGAATCCGATGCGATTGATACTGAAGAAGCTATTTTCATGGGTCTAAAAAGCCTGAGACGCAAAGAGAATAACCCAGCGCCCCCCGACCGCCAATGACTATCCTGTCGAGAGAGAGAGAGGGGGCGCTGACACCTCGACTCTTTATTTATGTTAGAGTAGAGGTAACAAAAACGCGACTTCAGGAACCCCCATGAATATCGATACTGAAAAGAAAGAGCTGGAACCGGCCGGCCATACGAGCCGGAGAGTGACTATCCTCATCGGGCTAGTCCTCCTCGGAGCGTTTACCCGGCTCATTCCTCACTATCCGAACTTTACATCCGTAGGCGCCATAGCTCTCTTTGCCGCCTTTACGTTTCGCAAGGCCTGGCTGGCCTACTTCGTACCGCTGGCCGCGGTGCTCCTGAGTGACGTTGCTCTCCACCTGGTTACGCCCTGGCCTGCGTTTGGCGCCATCAAGCTCTTTGTGCTGGCGGCCTTCTGCCTGACCGTAGCCGGCGGCCGGCAGCTGAAAAACCCCTCCCCGCTGAAGGTCGGCGGCAGCGCGATCGGCAGCTCCCTGGTCTTCTTTGTCGTCACCAACCTCGGGGTCTGGCTTACAGGCGGCGGGTTCCATTCCCCCATGACCCTGGCAGGCCTCCAGACCACCTTTGCCGCGGCCATTCCTTTTTTCCAATGGACTCTGGCCGGCACCCTGTTCTATAGCGCCTGCCTCTTCGCCGCCTTGAAACTGGCCGAATCTGCCATTCCCGGCGTGCGAACGGAATCCGCGACGGCCTGAACTTCGTTTATCTTCGTTTCGGCGGTTGAAACACCCTCCGTTCGAAGATAAAAAAGCAGTACGGAACCGCATGAAGTACGGCTTGTATCCCCTGCACAACCGACACCCTGAGAGGACCGTGTTCATGGCTGCGCTCTTCAGCGTACTTTGCTTGATCGGGCTCCCCGCCGAGCCGAACGGGGCCGATGCCCGAACCTACTGGGCCTTCCGTCAGCTTGAGCAGAGGGAACCTCCGGTCGTTCCAGGCGGCGAGTGGGTTCGCACCGGGATCGACCGCTTCGTGCTGGCGAAGGCGCGGGCCGAGGGCGTCTCCCCGAACGGACAGGTCGACCGACAGAGATTAATCCGCAGGGCCTATTTCGATCTCATCGGGCTCGCGCCGACACGCGAGGAGGTGGAGGCCTTCATTGTCGATGAGTCCCCCGATGCGTACGACAAGCTCCTGACCCGGCTGCTCGCCAGCCCCCACTATGGGGAGCGCTGGGGACGCCACTGGCTGGA
>DODI01000097.1:0-3140 GCA_003509045.1 Planctomycetota bacterium
GCGATGTTTGAAGAACAGAGAGAGATGAGATGAGCACCTTTCAGCGAGTACTTTCGTTGGGATCTCGCAGCCGCGGGCTGCATGAAATCACTTCGGAGGTTGCGGCTGTGGTTGGCGAGAGTCCTGTCGACAGCGGTCTCTGCAATGTCTTTCTCCGGCACACCTCGGCGAGTCTCTGTATCAATGAAAATGCCGACCCCACTGCGCGCGCAGATCTCGAGGCCTACCTCGACCGGCTGGTTCCGGAAAACCAGCCATATTTTCGCCACACCCACGAGGGACCTGACGATATGCCCTCGCATATAAAGAATGTTCTGACGGAAACCAGCCTGGTGATACCAGTTGTCGATGGGAGGCTGGCCCTTGGGACCTGGCAGGGGATCTACCTCTGGGAGCACCGCGACCGGGCCTCTGGGAGAAATTTGGTGGTGTCCGTATGGTAAAAAAACCGGCTGCAACTTTCATCGCAACCGGTTTGATCTGGTGGGCGATAGTGGATTCGAACCACCGACTTCCACCGTGTGAGGATGGCGCTCTAACCAGCTGAGCTAATCGCCCGGGTATTTTCTTTGGAAACTGAGGTAGCTTAAGTAGTGCTACCGTAGAGGTCAAGTAAATGGAACAAGTCAGTCTGATCGCCCTGGATCTGGATGGAACCCTGCTCGATGATCGCAAGGAGGTTCCGCCTGAGAATATCCGCGCCCTCGAAGAGGCTCAGAGGCAGGGGATCCTCGTAGCTATTTCTTCGGGGAGAATGATTCCCCGTATCCTGCCTGTAGAGGAGACCCTGGGCCTTGATTGCATTATCCTCGCCTACAATGGGGGCAAGGTCGTAGGGCCAAAGTCTGAGGGGCGGCCATTGATCAGCGAGCGTCCTTTGCCTGCCGATATAGCGGAGCTCTTCATCAGGTTTTCCCAGGATGGGGACTACCTGCTCAATTTTTACCGGGATGATGTCCTTTATGCCGAGGACAGCCCGAATCGACGGCGCTTCATGGATATCTACAGCGGCCGCACGGGAGCCGAGTATCATATCGAGGATCTTACCGGGAGGATCGGGCAGGAGCCGACCAAGTTGATTCTCCTGGCTGAGCCAGAGGAGCGGGACCGTTTGCATGACCACTTTGTCGCGGAACTGGGAGGCCGTGCCTACATCACCAAATCAGATCCGGAGTATCTTGAGATCATGGCTCCCGGGGTTTCCAAGGGTACCGCACTCGAGGCCCTTGGAGAGCACTACGGCTTCGGCCTGCCCAACGTTCTCGCTATAGGTGATGCCGAGAATGACAATCCCATGCTGGAGGCTGCCGGAATAGGCGTCGTTGTCGCCAACGGCACCGAGGCGAGCAAGGCGGTTGCCGATCATATAACAGAGAAGACGAACAACCAGGGCGCGGTGGCCGAGGCCGTGAGACGGTTCGCTCTCAGGTAGAGGCTCGCGGCTAGCCTAGCTGAGCTCGCTGCGGTCTTCTCGTTTCTGCAGAGAATCTCTCAGCCTGGCGGCCTCTTCGTAGTCTTCAGTCGCGATCGCCTCGGCCAGCTTCTCTCTTAGCTCGGCGAGAGGATCGGGGGGCAGCATCCTGAACAACTGCTGACGCAGCTCTTCGATCGCTCGAAGAGAGTTCTTCTGCTCAAGGGGGAAGATCTTGTTCTTTGCCATCTTCGGAAGATCATCGATCAGGCAGGAGGCCTCGGCAAGGATTTCCAGGGCTGCGGGAATATCACCGCCGGAGTCGATCGTTCCGAGAGCTTCAGACATGAAGTGCATTCTCAGGATATAGGGCCTGTACTGTTGCAGGCAGGAACAGAGCTCAGCGGAGAAGTGCTTGTCCGTGAAGTCGAGCACCTCGATATTTCTCATGGTGTCACGCGCGCAGTATTCGTATTCGCCGACCTGGAAGAACAACAGGTACCTGTAGTAATACAGCAGGCATTCTTCCTTCAGCCGCTGGAAGTCTTCCTCGCCCAGTTCGATATCCCAGGGTTTTTTATCGGTCTCGTTGACGTAATAGTGGAACCAGGACTCCTGTCCCTGCGGTCGGCGGCCATCGGGCCGTCCCTGGAACTCGTATTGCTCGATTCCAAGCGGCAGGCGGACCTGTAGAACTTCGTCCCCGCGATGGTTGGTGACGCGCCTGACGTGCTTTTTGTCCCCGTAGCTCCAGGCTTCGAGGATCTTGCTGAGGTCCATTTCACTGTCTTCCATAACAGCAATTTTACAGATGCTGATTGGATATCTTCAATGAAACAAATGCAGTGCTACAAAGGAGTTGGGTTGAAGTCACTGAATGGAAAGGGTAATGATCGCTGTTTGTTCAGAGAACTTACCTGATGTGGTGTTCCGGAAAATTCCCGGGCTCAATAATTGGTACTGTGGGTTTGGAAACGAATGATCCGATATAAAAGATGCTGCCGCGTCGGGGAGTCCTCTGTCGGCATTTTCGAGAAATCAAACAGTGTCAAAGGTCATGTTCGGGAAGTTTTTCTGGATCACACGAGCTCCTGGTATCGCGTTGGGATTGTTGATTCTCTGCAATCTGCTGCTGACGCTTGATGATGCGAACCTGTCGATTACCCGGATCTGGTTGGATATCGAGATTCCCGACCCGGAGCTCTCGCTGATCTCAGCACTCCTGGGGGTGGCCCTCCTGGTTCCGCATGATGTGGGACGGTCCGATTGGGCACGCTGGCTGCTTGGAGGCGTCTTCTTCGGGTTCTGGATACTTGTTGGGGCTACCATGGTGGGGTACTACCATCATCTCAGCAATGGGGATTTTGCCACCGATCTGCCGGTGCCTTTCTGCTTTTTTGTCTGGGTGATCCTGCTCTTCGAATTTTCGAGGATCTCCTGGTGTGAAACCAGGGAGCCTCGTATGCCGCCGCCGGCGCGGTTTCTTTTTAACAGTGTGGTGGCGTTGGCTTCCTTCTTCCTCCTGATCTCTGCCCACCTGGTCACATTTGGTCGAACGGATTTTCGCAGGCCGGCGGACGCGGCGGTTATCCTGGGGGCGAAGGTCTATGACGATGGAAGCGTGAGTCGAGCTCTCAAGGATCGCCTTGTCACCGGAATCGAGCTCTATCGCCAGGGTCTCGTTTCCTACCTGGTCATAAGTGGCGGGACCGGAAAGAACGGCTTCAGC
>DODI01000298.1:0-6692 GCA_003509045.1 Planctomycetota bacterium
GTTCTTCTCTTCTTCTTTGTGATTCTTTGTGAATTTGCGGCGGTTTCCGGTACAGTTTTTTCCGTGTTTCCGGTTAGTCGGCGTTTCCGGCAGTTGTTTTTGCTGCCGGCACACTTTGCTGCCGATACATTTGGCTTCCGACACAGGGCGAACAAGTGTTCGCCGTGGAAGAATGAATATAGCGAACACTTGTTCGCCCATCAAGGTCAATTCTCATATTTCTTTAAGATATTATATTTTCTTGCCTTACGACTCCAAGGGAGGGCTGTAGTGTGTTGTTTCGTATTCTATATGCCGGGATTCTGGTGGTCCTGATGGAGTTTTCGCCTCTGGCAGCGCAGTCGTATGATCGACCGTCTTCGACCCGCTCAGCCCGTTCGATGGTGCTGGCTAAACGGGGGGCCGTCTGTGCCAGCCAACCGCTGGCGACCGCGGCCGGGTTGGCAGTCTTGCGAAAGGGGGGCAACGCCTTCGATGCGGCGGTTGCTACTGCCGCCGTGTTGAATGTGGTGGAGCCGATGAGCACGGGCATCGGCGGCGACATGTTTGTGCTCGCCTGGTCGGCCAAAGAGAAAAAACTGGTCGGCTTGAATGGCAGTGGACGTTCGGCGGCAAAGGCGAGTGTCGAGGGCTATCGTGCGATGGGGCTGAACCGTATTCCGACCTTCGGCGCGCATGCGGTGACGGTGCCCGGCGCCTTTCACGGCTGGTGTACGCTCATAGACAAATACGGCTCTCTGCCGCTCAAGGACATCCTCGCCGATGCGATCAGCTACGCCGAGGATGGATTTCCGGTCAGTGAGGTCATTGCCGGAAACTGGCGCTCGGGAATGAGGCACCAGGGGGTTCCTGAGTTTGCAAAGAACTACCTGGTGCGCGAGGACGATCAGTGGCGTTCCCCGCGGCTTGGAGAGATCTTCCGGCAACCGGATCTCGGGAGAACTTTTCGCGAGCTGGCCACCGGCGGCATCGAGCATTTTTACCGAGGTGACCTGGGGCGGCGTATCGCCTCCTACCTCGAGTCCAGGGGAAGCCTGATTCGTTTTGATGATCTCCAGAAGCACAGCTCGACCTGGGTCGAGCCGGTGAGCACTGAGTATAAGGGACATCAACTCTACGAGCTCCCGCCCAATGGGCAGGGCATCGTCGCGCTCGAGATCCTCAACATCCTCGAGGCTTATGACCTGCGCTCCATGGGACACAATTCGGCCGACTACATCCATCTTTTCACCGAGGCCAAGAAGCTCGCTTTTGCCGACAGGGATACCTTTGTTACCGATCTTGATACGCGAAAGCTCCCGGTGGAGACCTTGATCTCAAAGGAATACGCGGCGAAGATGCGGGCCCGGATCGATCCGAAGCGCGCCAAGCGCTTCCCCCGCTCGACGCTCGATATCGGGAACGACACCGTCTATCTCTGCACGGCTGACTCCGAGGGCAACATGGTCTCCTTCATCAACAGCATCTACTACGGCTTCGGGTCGGGTCTCGTCGTTCCCGGAACGGGGATCTGCCTGCAGAACAGGGGGGCCCTGTTTCGCCTGGCAAACGACCATCTCAACCGCATCGAGCCCTCGAAGCGACCCCTGCACACGATCATTCCCGCTTTCGTTATGCGCGGAGGGAAGCCCTGGTTCTGCTACGGGGTGATGGGCGGAGACATGCAGCCCCAGGGGCATGTCCAGGTGCTGCTCAATATGGTTGAGTTCGGCATGAATCCCCAGGAGGCCGGGGAGGCGGCCAGGGTGTGCGAGGCGGGTGGTCGGGTGCTGGTGGAGAGCGGTGTTTCCGACAAGGAGATCGAGGCGCTACGGGCTATGGGCCACCGGGTGCAGCGGGCTGTCGGCTCCTTCGGCGGCTATCAGGGGATCCTTATCGACCAGAAAACCGGGGTCTATCACGCCGCCTCGGACAATCGGAAGGACGGTTGCGCCGCGGGTTATTGAGGTCTGGCCGGAGTTGAGATCCGACTACAGGAATACAGGTCATGAAGCTGCTTCTTTTTTACGTTCACGATTTCTGGATGAAACCGCATTCGAAGAATCTCGAGGGCGTTGCCGAGCGCAGCGATGAGCTCTCGGCGGCTGGGGCCGTGCTCGCCCTGGTACATGCCGAGCCGGCTGACGCGGAGCGTAGCGGCAAGGTGGCCACCAAGATGGTAAAGAACATCAAGTGGGTCGCCGGCAAGTTCGCCTCAAAACGAGTGGTCCTGCATTATTTTGCTCACCTGGGGCGGGAGAGCGCGGACGCCGAGCTTGCCCGGGAGCTGGTCGAGTCGGTTGCGGAACGACTCCGTGGGGTGGATTACGACGTTACGGTGACACCCTACGGTTATTTTACCGAGTTCAAGCTTCATGTGGCCGGGGAGTCGATGGGCAAGGTCTTTGTCGAGTTCTGAGCCGGTCGGACGTCGAAGCATTTAAAGAAAAGCGGCCTCCCGCGCAACGGGAGGCCGCTTTTCTTTGAATGCCGAGAGGCGGTCAGGGCCGTCCTATTCCGTGGCGGCCTCGGCTTTTTTCTCTTCGGCCGCGGGAGCCTCAGCTGCGGGAGCCGCCTCAGCCGCGGGAGCCGCCTTGGTTCCGCCGCCGAGAGCGGTCTGGACTACCGCGACGGGAAGGGCGCAGCTTGACAGGCAGATACTGCCAATGGCCAGGGCGATAACAAGTTGCAGTGCGATGAATTTTCTCATACGGGGACTCCTTAGGTAAAAAAAACGGTTTCAGATTGTACTGCAGGTCCTGGCAACCAGGGGCAGTCGGGGTGCAGAACCTGTATTTCGTTCCTCGAATAGAAACCGAATGTTAACTGAAGATAAAGACGGATGGAAATTGGAAAGATCGGCATCCGGAGATTGCCCCGGTTTGCCGGCTGCCCGAGAGGACTCATCCCCGGTTTTCACCAGCTTCTTCCACCCGTCGGAGTATGACCTCTGCAAGGCGGCTGTCAGCTCCAAGGGGAGCGCTGACCTTGAGGAGAACTCCGCCATGCTGTTCAGCCGCCTGTAGAGCCATGCGGGGGATGTCTCCGGTGGAGTGGCGGCCGGGTGCCAGCATATAGGGCATGACCGTGATGTCGGTGGCGCCCGCCCTGACGCAGGCGGCGACCCCGGCGGCGATGTCAGGCGGCGCGAGCTCCATATGGGCCGCCTCGACGTGATAGCCGGGAGCGATCCCGGCCACGAGGCGGGCGATCTCTTCCAGCAACTCGTTGGCCTCGGCCTTCACGCTTCCATGATCCACCAGGAGAATGGCTTTTCCAGGAGCTGACTGGTTCATGGCCGCCAGGCCGCTGGAGGGAAGAAGTACGACATCTCAGCGAACGGCAACCAGCTCAACCTCGAAGATGACATAGGAGTTGGGGGGGATTCCCATCTTCTTATTGCCGGCACGCCCGTATCCGAGCCTGGGAGGAATGATGAGCTTGCGCTTGCCGCCGACCTTCATACTGGAGAGGCCTTCTTCCCAGCCGCGCAGGAAACGGCCCGCGCCTAGCATGCATTCGAGAGGGTCTTCTTTTTTGTGGGAGTCGTCAAAGACGGTCTCGTTGGCTAGTCTTCCGACATAGCGCACCACCGCGGTCTGCCCGCGCTTGGGAGACTTTCCGGCCCCCGTGATGAGATCGACGTAGCGAAGACCTGTCGGGGTGGTGACGACATTCTTGTCTTTTACAATGTAGACCGGCTCGGGGGGAGGCTGGATGGCGGGTCGTACCGGCTCAATCGGCGCCGATTTTGGCTGGGCCGCTTTTCGCCCATCGGTGTTCGTCCCTGCGATGGCAGTGCCGACTTTTGCGGGCGGCAGAGCCGCCGGCTTAGCTGGTTGTGAAGCCGCGGCAGGCGAGTTGACGGCCGGGTTGGGAGGCTGCTTCGCGTCGCCGGCATGGTCTTCGTTCGAAGACCCGCCGCAGGCTGAAAGGAAAAGGGCGAAGGCACAGGCGACGATAGATCTGCTGCTCATCACGGTTACTCCTCTTTTCTATGTCTCTTCCGGTCCCTGGAGACTCCTGGAGACCCCCAGTCACCGGCGCAGTCATGCTCTATAGGACGCTTTACTTCAGTGAAGGTAACATCAAAGGCCGCACAATTACAGGACAGCCTGGGCAGGTTCGCGGTTTTCGATTGCCTGAATCTTTGCCCGCATGGTCCGAGGCTGTTTATAATAAGGGTCGCAGTTGACTGGGAATTTTATTCACTGGAACCAATCTGGAATCGAGACATGAATCCCGTCTTGAAGAAGCTGACCAACTCTTTTTTCTGCCTTCCACTCTTCGCGCTCTGTATCTCGACGGTCCGGGCCGCCGAGGAATGGGAGATCGTTCTGAGGACGAATATCACCTCGGAGTACAGCAAGACTCGCCGCGATTCTCTCAAGCAGGTCGATACCTCGACCACCAAGGGGCTCAAGGCGATCTGGAACGTTCTCGAGAAGATCGCCCCGCGCGACCCCCTGCGCTACGACTGGTTTGTCAAGCAGGGCGCCTACGAGGCGCTGATGGCCGCCGAGGGTGATTACGCGCAGAAGGAGATCATGCGGGTTCTCAAGGGCAGCAAGTACGAGAACTCCAAGGAGGCGATCATCCACTCGTTGATCTACAAGATTCGCCAGCAGTTCGAGAAGGACAAGGGAGGGAACGAAGAGCGTAAGGTCGAACATTTCAAGGAGCTTCTTCGCCGCCAGCGGGGTATCCAGTATTTCGCCCTGGTGTTGCCGAGCATTCGCAAGCACGACCCGGAGAAGAAGAAGTTCGAATGGATTACAACGGCCTTTGCCGATTCGAGCTCGAGGGTCCGGGTTGCCGCGATCGAGGGTATGTTGGCCTACCCCGACAAATCCAGCATCAAGCTGCTGCTTGAGAACCTTCGCAAGCTGGAGAAAAAGAAGGGTAAGTATTATGCCGAGTGGGTGCAGACGCGGTTCGCGCTCGAAACTCTCACCGGGCAGTACTATCGCGACAATGTAGATGATTGGTTCAAGTGGTGGGAAGCGGTCAAGGACCAGTTCTCGCTCGAGAAACGGATCGAAGAGGAAGCTCCCGATCCGGAGAACCTTGGCGCAGGGGATCGCAAGACCAAGGTGGTTCGAAGCGGCGGCGTCGAGGTGACCGTCAATATGAAGGTCGCCGGCAATAAGGATGGTTACCCCCTGCTGGCGCTGCCGAAGCGCGGCTACAGCCCCGATTACTTCCGGCCTTCTTTTCACGGCGTCGAGGAGTTCTGCCGGATTTACTACATCCAGATGCCGAGGATCCAGGACTTCAAGGGGCTCGCCCGGACGGCCACGGGCAACTTCGTGATCTATCCGACCGAGATTCTCGCCGGCGCCCTGGCGGAGCTGATGAAAAGCAGCGGGCTCGAGGAGTTCGCGGTCTTCGCCCATGGCAAGGATGCAGCTACTCTCGGAATGTACATCACCTCGAAATTTCCCTCGGCGGTGACGCGCCTGATCATGGTCAACCCCGCCTCGGCCGGGTCGGAATACAACAAGGCGATCAAGAACGTCGAGCGTGAGGGCCGCAAGCGCAAGAACCCCGAGGTCTACAATGGAGCCAACAGCATCATCATCGGCCAGGACGGCAAGCCGACCTACGAAGCCCAGGATTCTGCCGAGAGCGGAGGCCTGCAGCGGGCGATTGGCAATCTGACCTTCGCGAACCCCTCCAGCCCCCGGATCGGCGTCTCACGTTATCTCAACTCGATCGCCGGTGATCCGCAGGTCATGAACGATGGCAAGTGGAGCATGAAGACCATCTTCAAGGGGAAGGCTCCTCGTATTCCCGTGATGGTGATGATCGGCCAGCTCGATGCGTGGACCCCTATTGCGGATGTGACCAAGGTGACGAAGTTCTTCAGCCGTTGCTATACCTCCAAGTTCGCCAGGTCCGGGTCCTATCCGTTCTGGTCGGACCCCTACCGCTTCACCAAGGAGATGGAGAAGATGCTGGGCAAGGCGAAGACGCGCGCGGGCAAGAAAAAGAAGAAGTGAAGGACGGTATAACCCCTATTTCGAGGCGACCTGCCTGGTGTCGAGCTTACGGATATAGCTCTTCCAGCCGGCCTCGATCTTTTTCAGGTTCTTCATCTTCTTGCCGAAGAGCTTGGCGTTGGCCGCCTCCGAATCTCCGCTCTTCTTGAGCTCCTTCATGTAGTTCAGCGCGGCCTTTCCGCGTGAGAGCTGCATGAAGTAGAACATCACGGCGAAGGACTGGCTGTAGTAGAGCGACTCGTTCTCTTTGTCATGGAACTCTTCGTGGGTGACATTGAGGAGGGTCTCGAGCGGGATCTGCGTGCGGGTGTTGATCGCGTCCTTCACCATGCGGATCTTGCCGCGCTTGATGAGCTTGGGGCTGAGCGCCTTGGTCTTGCTTTTTTCATCGCGCTGCATTCCCTCGAAGTAGACGGCCATGCCCTCGTTGAACCAGATCGGGATCCTCACATCGCCGACAAAGGAGTGCAGGTACTGGTGGAAGGCCTCGTGGTAGACGACCGGAACGAGCTCGTAGAAGGGCATCTGCTTGATGACGAGGTAGCCGCTGCCGGGGTTGTAGAAGCCCGCCATTCTCGGATCGCCGCCGACCTGCTCGTAGGTGTTCTCGGAGTCCATGAAGCGAACGAGCATTTTCTTCGATGGCTTGAAGCGGAAGAGCGCCTTGTACTGCACCAGGATGTCCTCGAGCTCCTGGCCGATCTTGTGGGC
>DODI01000427.1:0-5890 GCA_003509045.1 Planctomycetota bacterium
CGGAATGTCCTATCCCAAGCTTTCGATCTTTGCGTTCTTGCTCACCCAGGCCAGCCTTCTCTGCGTTCTCGACGCGGCCGACAAGAAGCGCAGCTACACCAATCCGAAAGAGGTGGACGCTGACTACGCGATCCAGGGGGAGTACAGCGGCGAGTTGGGGGCTGATAATGAGAAGTACGGCATGCAGCTCATCGCCCGCGGAGCCGGAAAGTTTGACGCCTACAGTTTCTCGGGAGGGTTGCCGGGAGACGGTTTTGACCCCGCGGCCGACGAACGCGCCGGACCCTATAAATTCGCAACCAAGGATGGAGTCATCTCGGCGGAGCACGAGGAGATGAAGGCCGTCGTCAAGGGTGGGGCGCTTGTCGTTACGGGTTCCAGCGGCGAGGCCTTGGGTACGCTCAAGAGAGTCGACCGAAAGAGCAAGACGCTTGGCAAGAAACCTGAAAAGGGAGCGATCGTTCTTTTTGATGGCAGCGATGCCAAGAGCTGGAAGAACGGCAAGATGACCAAGGAGGGGCATCTTCTCAGGGGTACAGAATCCCTCAAGAAATTCCAGGACTGCTATCTGCACATGGAATTCCGGATTCCCTATGAGCCCTTCAACCGCGGCCAGGGGCGCGGAAACAGCGGGGTTTATATGCAGAGGCGCTACGAGGTCCAGATTATCGATTCCTTCGGTGAGAAGGCTTCGCACAATCTCTGCGGCGGCATCTATTCCATCGCGCCGCCAAAGATGAACATGAGCTATCCGCCTCTTACCTGGCAGACCTATGATATCGAGTTCAAGGCCGCCAAGTACGATGACAAGGGCAAGAAGACGGCTAACGGAACGTTGACCGCCTGGCATAATGGTGTCCTCGTGCACAAGGATCAGGAGTTGCCCAAGAGGACCACAGCCTCGCCGGAGGGCGAGAGCCCCAGCCCGGGCGCCGTCTTTTTCCAGAATCACGGTCACGTGGTCGTTTTCAAAAATATCTGGGCCATCGAGAGGTGAGCGGCCGCCTGCGTCATCTCGGCCGGACGGTGTTCCCGGGGACGGCTCCTGTCACATCCGGGGGCCGGGCCTGATGGAATCCGGAGAAGCCAGGCCTGACCTGTCAGAGGGTGACATCAACCTCTCTTCCAGGAGGTCGGAATGGGTAGAGAAGAATCTCGACGAGGAGACCCGGAAACTCCTCGCGAAGGATAGCCGCCTTTTTCTGCACCAGTCGCTTTCGACTCCCTGCCTCGATGTTCTCGCCCATTGTGAGGGCGCCTACATCGAGAACCTCCAGGGCCGCCGCCTGCTGGATTTTCACGGCAACAATGTTCACCAGGTCGGATTTTCGCATCCGAAGGTTGTGGCAGCCGTCAAGGCGCAGCTCGACGAGCTCTCCTTCTGTACGCGGAGGTATACCAACCTGCCCGCGATTGAGCTCGCAGCGACCCTCTGTGACCTGGCCCCGGGGGCTCTTAGCCGGGTCCTTTTCTGCCCCGGAGGAGCGGGTGCGATGGGCATGGCGTTGAAGCTCGCCAGGTGCGCGACCGGCAGGTTTAAGACCATCAGCATGTGGGACTCCTTTCACGGAGCCTCTCTTGACACCATCTCCATCGGCGGCGAGGCTTTCTTTCGAGAAGGCATGGGTCCGCTTCTGCCGGGTGCCGAGCATGTCCCGCCGCCGGATTCCTATCGCTGCGTCTGGGATTGCGCGGGAGAGTGCAATCTGAAATGCGCTGACTATATCGATTATGTGTTGGAGAAGGAGGGAGACGTCGCCGCCGTGATCGCCGAGACCGTGCGCAGCACACCCTTCATCCCTCCGGCGGATTACTGGCAGAGGGTACGCGATGCGTGTGACCGGCATGGGGCCCTGCTGATCCTTGATGAAATCCCCCATTGCCTTGGCCGCACAGGCCGGATGTTTACCTGTGAGCACTATGGGGTGGTGCCCGATATGGTCGTGATCGGCAAAGGTCTTGGCGGCGGAATCTTTCCTTTCGCCGCTCTTATCGCCCGTGAGGAGCTCAACCTTGCGGCGGATAAGGCCCTGGGGCATTACACGCATGAGAAGAGTCCTGTGGCCTGCGCGGCCGCCCTGGCGACCCTGGAGGTGATCAGGGAGGAGAACCTGCTCGAAAACGCCGAGCGGGTTGGTCAATTCGCTCTTGAGAAACTTCGGGACCTGCAGCGGCGTCATTCCCTGGTGGGGGATGTTCGCGGACTCGGGCTCCTGCTGGGGGTTGAGCTCGTCCGGGACCGCAAGAGCCTGGAGAGAGCGACCGAAGAGGCCGAGGAGGTGATGTACCAGGCTCTCGCCCGCGGTCTCAGCTTCAAGCTCACCATGGGCAACATCATCACGCTCACTCCTGCGCTGACGGTTACCGAGGAGGAGGTGACGGAAGCCGTGGGTATTCTCGACGAGTGCCTGGAGCTGGTCGGTTGAGGGGCCGGCCGGGCTACTTTTTTGAGCGGAATTTGACGTTAAAGAAACCCGAAGCCGTGCCGCCGGAGGTCAGGTGGATGGAGAGCTGGAGCTCTCCGTTGGCCGGGGCGCGTCCGGTGGATTTTCTTCCGGCCAGCTGCCAGGCCTGCTTTCCAACACGCCATTGAAGCGAACCCATGCTGCGGGAGTTCCAGCTGTGGTTGGATAATCCCACGGGGCCGAAGCTGCGGCCCTGCCAGATGACCGTTCCGCTGGACTCGAGGCTGAATTTCTGACCTTTGCGTAGCTTGTAGCCCGTAGCCAGGTGCCGGTTGGAGCTCTCGATGTTGCTTGATTTTACCTTCCAGATTTTCGATGTGTCCAGCTCTCCCCAGGCGATGTAGACCATGTCGGTGCTGGGGATATCGAGTTTGATGGAGCCCCTGGTGATATGGAAGGTGCCGACCTCGATGGTTCCCCTGATCGTGAAGCGCTGGGTGGTGATTTCGTCTTCAGCTTCCAGGTAGATGTCGTCGGCCGCCTCGATACCCCTGATCAGTCCTGAAAGTTGCTTACGGATGGTCGCGTCCTCTTCGAGGCTGCGCAGGGTAAGAAGGGACCTGTAGCAGGCCGGTCCGATTTCGCGGAGGTCATCGAGCGCTTCCGGGTCTTTTTTCTGCAGGCGTTCGAAGGCTTCGTCGAGCGTCTCACGGCCTTTTGGGGATAGCCGCGGGCTGAATCTTACCCGGCGGATTTCCTTGAACGGGACCGTGAGTTTGCCGTAGCTGGTTAGTATGGAGAGTTCCTTCTCCTCAAGCTTTCCGATGAGGATCTGTCCGCCGGTGAGGCCAAAGGTCGGGGCCTCGTTTTTAGCGGCGCTCTCCTGGGATTCGCAGGGCGTGGGACGGCCCGTGACTGCGCAGAAGGCCAACAGCGGGAGCAGGAGCTGAATGACCTGTCTCACTATGCCTGCCTGGGAACTCATCGTTTCAATAGTCGAAGGTGAGCTTGTAGATTTCCTCATTGTCCTCGAGAGACAGGATCTTTTCCCGCTGATCTTTCAGGAAGGCTGTCACCCTTGATAGAACCTTGAGATAT
Source organism: Planctomycetota bacterium (assembly GCA_003509045.1). Classification (GTDB taxonomy): domain Bacteria; phylum Planctomycetota; class UBA8108; order UBA8108; family UBA8108; genus UBA8108. The sequence continues at coordinate 3,504 of DODI01000427.1, forward strand.
TCGTCCTGCTTCTGATCGGGTCCGAGGATCATGACAAGGATATGCACGGGTTGCTCATCGAGAGAATCGAACGGAACGCCATCTCTGTGGATCGCCAGCCCGACGATGAAGTCATCGATGATGTTGAGCTTGGCGTGGGGGATCGCCAGTCCAAGTCCGAACCCGGTGGACAGGAGGCGCTCCCTGTCCATGATGGCTTCAAAGATCGAATCTTCATTTCCGAGAGATTCCGATTCGGAGAGACATGTTACAAGGCTGCGAAGGCAGTCGTCTTTATTGTCTTCATCTATCCGCGTGATTCGGTCAGGGGATATGAGTCGTGAGAGGGATTTCATTTTTTTCTTTTCTGGGCGTGTTGCTGCCGTGGGATGAGGCACCTGATCGTACGGGTCTCAGTCACCAACATAGCGACTATACAGGCTACGAGCTTTGCTGGCATCCGTCAATCCGTCGAAAATGGCACGTTGGTCATCGAAGAGTGTCATGGCGAAGTCTTCCGTGGTCAGTCTCAGGTACCTTGGATGGCATTCGACCTTACCAACGGATTCCAGCCTGCAGGCGAGAGCCTGCAGGTCAACATCGTTTGGCGACCTGGGGTGTACCTGGATCGCCTGGCGGCCGCAGAGACTTTCGCTGTTGAGCTGGCCTTTGCCGTCGAGGAAATCAAAGTTCCTGCGGCTACAGACCTGGCAATCGGGGTCCGACTCGATGCGAGATTCCTTCCACTCCATCTCCCAGGCATCGAGCCTGAACAGGCGTCCGCAGAAGAGCTCGGGCTGGGCGCCAGTAAGGCTCCTGATGGCCATCGAGGCCTGGATGCTGCTGACCATGGCTACCGCGGGGCCGAGCACGCCTGCTGTGTCGCAGGTCTGTAGCGTTCCGGGCGGGGGAGGTTCCCCCATATAGCAGCGCAGGCAGGGGCCGTCCCGGCCGCTGAGGAAGAGCGCGTGTCCGCGTGTCTCGATCGCCCCTCCGTAGATCCAGGGAATTGAGAGCTTCCAGCTCAGGTCGTTGATCAGGAAGCGGGTGGGGATGTTGTCCGAAGCGTCGATGATCAGGTCAACGTCCCGGGCCAGTTTTTCGGCGTTGAAAAACTGGAACTCGGTAGGCTCGGCGATGATCGTGATGGAGGAGTTGGCCTTCTCCAGGTGTTTTTTTAGCGCGAGCGCCTTGGGGGTTCCGTTGCGGACATCTTCTTCGGTGAACCCGATCTGGCGCTGGAGGTTGGACCAGTCGACAAAGTCCCGGTCTACGAGCCGTAGCTCTCCGATGCCGCCGCGTGCGAGGTATTCGGCACTGTGGGTTCCCAGCGCTCCGCAGCCGACGATCAGGACCTTTGAACGGCTGAGCCGCTCCTGTCCGTCCTTGCCGATCGCCTCGAGGATGTGGTGGCGGTTGTAGCGTTCTTCCGTTCCTGACATTCCGAATTTTTAGTCTCTTCTCGCTGTGATTTCCAACAGATATCTTGACCGGGGCGTAATACCTTATGATCTGGGGATTGCCCCCGAGCCTTTTGAGCTACATGATAAGCCCCTGCGCAATACAAATGCCTGTCCCAGAGCTGGAGAAACCCGAATGTCGTTGAAAGATCGTGTCGCCATCATTACCGGAGGCGCCCGGGGAATCGGCAGGGCCTGCGCTGAGAGGTTCCTTGCCGATGATGTCGCCGGAGTGGTCCTGGCCGACATTGATTCGACAGCGGCCTCAGCCGCTGCCGTCGAGCTGGACCCCGGAGGGGGGCGGGTGCTGGCTGTTCCTGTCGATCTGACCTGCAGGGACGAGGTCGACGCGATGGTCGAGAAGACGGTGAGCAAGTTCGGCCGCGTGGACATCCTGGTGAACAACGCCGGCATCGCCGGTCCAAAGGGAGCGCTGGAGGAACAGACGGAGGATGAGCTTGACCGGATCTTTGCCGTCAACGTCAAGGGGCCCTGGTTCGCCTGTGCCGCTGTCCATTCGCATTTCCTGGAGAACGGCTACGGTCGTATCGTCAATATCGCCTCCATCGCAGGGAAGGAAGGCAATCCAGGCCTGGTGCCTTATTCCATGTCCAAGGCTGCCCTGATCGGTATGACCAAGGCCTATGCCAAGGAGGTCGCCACCCGGGGAATCCTGGTCAACTCGGTCGCCCCAGCCGTTATCGAAACCGAGATCCTGGCCCAGGTGTCTGATGAGGTGAAGGAATACATGATCTCCAAGATCCCAATGGGGCGGGTGGGGCAGCCCGGAGAGGTGGCCGAGTTGGTTCTCTTCCTCTCATCTGAGCGCTGCAGCTTCTCGACGGGTTTCTGCTACGATATCTCAGGCGGCCGGGCTACCTATTGAACGAGGAGCGGTTTTTTCTGCAACCTGCGTGCCTGTGACGGTATGATTACCCCAATTGGACA
>DODI01000427.1:6286-8169 GCA_003509045.1 Planctomycetota bacterium
GTCCTGAGGGGTTTAATTGAACAAGGGGCTTTGCTCATGAACGGACCTGGATTATCTCGCTGCCTCTTGGTTGCATTCAGCTGCCTGCTCTGCCTGCCGGTATCTGGAGATGACTCAAAAGATGCTCTCAAAGGGGTCCTGAAGGCCCTGAGGTCTGGAGATGCCAAGACGCTCGAAGCTTCCCTTGAGGAGATTATCAAGGTCGGCGGTGAAAAATCTATCGGCGGCCTTCTGAAATACGCCACAACGGTTCCCGCCAGCTCCCAGACGGTTTACTGGAGCCTGCTCGAGGGTGTCTCCAGCTTTGTAGACAAGCCGGCGCTCGAGGAATTGGGCAAGTACATCTTGAAGAACAAGTCCAAGGCGATCGCTCGCGATCTGCTTCACGCTCTGCAGACCAGCAGATCCCGCAATGTCGTCTACGCGCTCACCCCGATCATCAGGAAGGGACCTGATTCTCTTCGTCTCAAGGCCATCAAGAAGCTCGCCAGGGTCCGAAATCCCGAGGCTGTGGATGTTCTTGTCGAGGTGGTCAAGGGCGAGGAGAAAAAATCACGCGAGGAGGCGAGCGAGGTGATGATCGCCGCGGTAGAGGGACTCACGATGATCACCAACCAGCAATTCGGCACCAGCGCGGTGAACTGGGAGGGGTGGTGGAACCAGAACAAGAACAAGCCCCTTCGGGTCAGCTCGGCGGCCAACGAAAATCCAAATACGGGAACGGTCGTCGACCATCTCTCCGGCCTGAGAAAGAAGGGATTTGTCGGCCTGGAGAAGGCGCCCAAGAAGGGCATCGTGGTGGTCAGCGCGATCTTTGAGAAGGCTTTTGGAAAGAAGACCAAGCGGGATCTCAACAATGATCATATGGAGGAGGTTCTCCGGCGGATGGGGATTCCTCACACGGTGGTGCACAGGGAAGATTTTGATAAATTCGATCTCCGGGAGACCGGGGCGATCCTGATCAACTGCGCCCAGATGAACAAGTTCTGCATCTGTCCTACCTGCAAGCCTGGCGGGAATAAAAACAACCGCCTGTATCGCTGTACAGGCTGCGACAAGCACACCATTTTCAATCCGGCTCTCACGGCTGATTCCGTCGAGAAGCTCAAGAGGTTCGTCCTGGCCGGTGGCTACCTCTTCAGTGAGGATTGGATCGTCAAGGAGTTTGTCGAGAAGGCCTTTCCCAAGTTCGTGGAGGCGGGCTATAAGCTTCCCGACCACAACGTCACCATAGCGCCGGTTCGCGGCATGGCGACCCACCCATATCTCGAGGGCATCTATGTGGCTCGCGAGGAGGATGACGATGACAGCTTCGATTTCGGCCTGGGTGACCTGGATGGAGAGGATGACGATGCTGAAGAGGAAGACCCATCGAGCCGCGGAAAAACTGTCGTGGTGAAACGCGGCGAGGATCATAAGATCGCGCCGGAGCTGCGCAAGATCCGGCACAATTGGCAGATTGACGATGAGAGCTTCGAGTTGACGATCAAGAACCGGGCGAGGGTCATCGCTCTTCTGGGCAGCTCAGATGTCAAGCCCCGAAGCGCCGATGACAAGAAGAAGCCGGTTTCCGTGGTGGCCCTCGCTTTCAGGCCGGGAACCGGAAAGACCGCGCCCATTGGTCTGGGCAAGCGAAAGGTTCCTCCAGGCACCCCGGGAGTGGTAGTGCAGGTCCTGAGCCACTTCGGCAAGCAGCACTCCGATGAGGATGAATTCAGCCTCCAGAACCTGCTGTTGAATTTCCTCATCGACTCCAATACCGCTCGACTGCAGAGGGGCGGAAAGAAACGCAAGCGCTGAGATCTCGCCTGCTCAGGAGAGGGGATCGCTGATTTCGTAGCCCGATTCGCCGATCTTGGCGGTGACGGGACTGCCCTGCCCGC
>DODI01000369.1:0-6836 GCA_003509045.1 Planctomycetota bacterium
GCGGCGGCTGGCCCTGCTGCGCGGGATACGGTTGCTGCTGCTGCGGCGGCTGACCCTGCTGCGGCGGCTGACCCTGCTGCGGCGGCTGACCCTGCTGTGGGGGATACGGTTGCTGCGGTGGCTGCTGTCCCTGGTACGGCGGGACGTGTTGCTGAGGATAGGGTTGTTCCGCAGCGGGCGGCTGCCAGGGCGGAGTCTGCTGAATGCCAGGATCGGCCGCAGGCATGGGAGCCTGGGGGCTTTCTACGGGTACCGCTCCGGGTATCGGGGAGACATCTCCCTGCTGCGAGGAGGTGGCGGCCCTGGGGCTAGAGCAGCCGTGGTAGACGATCTCCATGCGTCCGACGAAGAGAACATCCTGGTCACGCAAAATCCGGCCGTTGGCCTTCTTGCTGCGTTTCTTGCCGTGCCGTTGGATCTGGGTGGGGTTGCCGGTTCGATTGTCGAAGATCAGTACCCGGTCACCATCTCGTTCAATCAGGCAATGACTCCTGGACACACTTTTCTCACGCAGCTTGATCTCGTTGGAGCTTGCTCGCCCAAGGTGTGTTTTTCCTTCCGGCAGCGGAAAGGTCCGGTCCCCCTTCTCCTCTCGGATAATAAGATGATGGTCCATTGCGGATCCCATGAGGTCTTTCCCTGCCTTGCGAAAGGCTGCCAATTGTAAAATCGCCAGCGTTTAAGCACCCATCATAGCGAATAGATGCTGCCTGAAGCCACATCTGCTGCCTGGAAGGCCTAAAAAGAAATGTGACGGTTTTTTATACACTTTTTCTGGCAGGTTTTCAAATTTCATGATGTAAAGAGTCCGGAAATTGCGGGTTATTGTCAGGGTAAGCCTTTTGAATCCTTTCGCTTAGGTTCATTCAGCGCCGTAGTTTTTTTTGGGCTCGCTCCGGTTGCATCAGCCCATCGAGCTGAAGGTCGCCCTGGGGTTTTGCCCCCTGGCGACCCCGGCGTAGACAGGCGCTGTCCTGTAGAGTTATGCTCCGATTCACCGGGGTTACAATTCAGCTCCCAGGAGGTTTCAGCGCGCGATGATTACTGCCGTTCACCACGTATCCTTCACCGTCAGCGATATGGAGCGGTCCCTTGATTTTTACCGAGGGGCGCTGGGCTTCGAGGTTCTGAATGATCGTACAGTCGCAGGTCCTTTTGCTGAGACCGTTACGACGCTCAAGGGTGTTCGTATGCGGATCATCCATTTGAGCGGTTACGGCCAGGGCCTCGAGCTCATCCAGTACCTGGCCGCCGCCGGACAACCGGAGGCGCCCCGGACCTGTGATACCGGCAGCGCCCATCTCTGTTACGTGGTGGATGACATCGAGGCTGAGATCGCCCGGCTGAGCGAGCTGGGAGTTCGCTTCCTCTCCGAGGTGATGACGGTCGAGGGCGGACCGAATGCCGGCAATCGGATGGTGTATTTTCTCGATCCGGATGGCATTCCGATGGAGTTTACCCAGCCGGCCAGAGGCGGCTGAGCGGATCAGCGGGGAGGCTGCTCGATGTCGATCCAGCGTCCTTCCTCTCTCGAGGTCAGCGCCGCATCAGCGATGACCTGCGCGCTCCAGCCATCCCAGAAGCTGGGGACGGCATCGCGATCATCCTGGATGGCTGAGATGAACTCCCAGGCCAGGTCGTAACGGAATACCGTTGCCGGTTCGCCGGCGCCTGGATCGCGCGGGCTGTCTTCAGGTTTTAGGAACTCCGGCGGCACCTCGACAGGCTCCAGGTCTCCGCCATGGCGTCCAATCAACAGGGTATTCGGCTCGTGCAACCTGTAGACCGCGGAGGCCTCTGAGCCGTTGATCTCAGCCCATTCATGACCGAAGCCTTCCCGGTTGTAGCCCTTGGCGAGGGTGGTGCCTTCCCAGACCCCTACGGCGCCGCATTCAAAATCCCCGATGAGCGCCGACCAGTCGTCGACCTCCGAGGGGGGACAGGAGGAGCCGTCAGCGGTCTCGGTTCTCTCGGCGAACCGGGCTACCGAACCGCAGATTTTCTTGATGGGTCCCAGCAGTTCCTGGGCGAAGTCGATGCGATGAATGGTCATGTCGAACAGGTCGCCGGCGCCCGCCTTGTCCTTATACTGCCGCCACCCCCAGCTCGTCTCGGGAAGATCCAGGAATCGCTGGCTGCGGAAATGCCTGGGTGTTCCAAGGTCCCCTCTCTGAACCAGGTGCTTCAGGTAGCGCATCGACGGCGCGAAGCGATAGGTAAAGGCGGTCATGTGAACCACCCCCCCGGCCTTCGCGGCGCCGTACATCGCGGCGACCTCGTCCGCACTCAGGCCGAGCGGTTTTTCGCACATGATGTGCTTGCCGTTGACCGCGGCCGAGATCGCAAGCTCCTTGTGGGTGAAGTTTGGCGTGGCGATGATGACTCCATCTACATCTTCGTCAGAGAAGATCTCTTCAGGGTCGGAGGTGACCTTGTCGACCTGCCAGTCGAGCTTGCGTTTCTCAAGAAGAGCTTCGTCCGTATCGCAGACGGCCACCAGCCTGGCCCGCGGATCGAGCCGGATTCCGGGAACGTGGTGGTAGTCGCTCACCAGGCCAGCTCCGATGACGGCAAGGTTGATCTTGTTTTCTGTGCTCGGGCTCATCGATTAAGGGGTCTCCTGGCATGCTGCGAATTGAAGGCCTTCTGGAAATAACATGATGACGGGGAGGTTTGAAGTAAAACCCTGCTCCATCTGCGCTGGAGGAGGCTCCTGCGGCTGGAAATATGGGGACGGGGAAGGTATATTCAAGGGTTCGACGGCAGACCGAGTTGAGGTTTAGGCAGGACTATGGAAGCCAAGGGTAAGAAGCTGGTTGTTGTTGGGGACAGGGTCCTGGTCACTCCGCAGGAAGGGGAGGACCGTACCCGTGTGGGTCTGCTGCTGCCCCAATCGGCGGTAGACAAGATGGAGGTCCAGAGCGGCCGTATCGTCGAGGTCGGCCCAGGCACTCCGGTGCAGGCTCCGTCGGAATTTGGCGAGGAGCCCTGGAAGCTGCATGAGTCCAAGGCGACCTATGTTCCCATGGAGGCCGAGATCGGAGACCTGGCGCTTTTTCTGCGCAATGCCGCCGTGGAGATTGAGTTTGAACGGACTCCCTACCTCATCGTTCCACATGCCGCCATTCTACTCCTGGTGCGTGGAGACGAGGAAGATCTCGACCTCGAAGCCATGATCAAGCTGGACGAGTAGAGAAATCGCCTCTTCTCAGCGGTTTTACGCATGATTGAGGCAAACACTTCCAGCCGGCTTGCGGTGCCGATTCCGGTAACGGGGCGGCTCCAGGCGCTTGCGGGCAGATGAAAACGCTGGTTCATCAACTCCTCGGGCAGTAGGATGTATCCAGGTGTCCGCAGCCTGCAGTGTCAGTTCGGGGGAGGCGGGCTTTACCGGGCACGGAATGTTGTTTCCCAGGAGCGATCAATGAACAGTTTCACCAGGATGATCTTCGCGGGCTTTTTCTCAGCCATGCTTTTTGCCCTGCCGATAGCGCGGGCCGAGCGTGAGTCCGGGGAGGCCAAGGAGGCGAAGGATGATCCCCAGCAGGCCAAGGTTATCAAAGAGGGCAAGCAGAACCTCGATGAGATCCGGCGCATGCTGGAAGAGATTCAGAACGACCTGGGCAAGAAGAAGACCGGCGGCGCGACTCAGAACCAGCAGAAGGCTGTCGTCAAGAAGATGAGCCAGCTCATCGAGAAGATTGCCGAAGAGTGCAGCCGAGGCGGCAAGGGCAGCGGGGGACAGCCGAACCCGAGCCAGAAGCCGTCCAGCGGCAACCAGAAGCAGGGCCAGCAGGCCAAGGGCCAGAAGCAGGGCGCCTCGCGCGAGAACCAGGACCAGGTCAAATCTTCCCGCCAGCAGCAGGAAGCCGAGCAGCAGGCCAAGGAAGAGCAGGCCCGCAAGGCGAAGGGCAAGGATGGCCAGGAGCAGCCCGGCAAGGTTCCCAACAACGATGCCGGCGATGGCCAGAAGCCCGAGAACTCCGCTGCCGAGCTTGCCAACCGGGCCCGCAAGGGCAAGAAGTGGGGAGTTCTTCCTCCCAAGATTCGCGAGGCGATCGGGTCGGTTAATCCCAAGACCGCTCCCTCGGAGTATCTCGAGATTATCAGGAGCTACTACCGCAGGATCAGCGAGCAATACGCTGAGCGGAAGAAGTAATCCACCCCCGCGGTCTTTAGCCTGGGGTCTCTTCTCTGTCCTGGCCGGCGGCGGCGTTGTTGGATGCCTCCAGCCGCTTTAGCAGCAGGGTGTCGACAAGCAGCTGGACCACATGGTAGAGCGCCAGGGGGAGGGCGCCGTAAGGGTTCTGTCCGAAGAAACGGGTCCAGATATCTATACCGTTGGGGAGGGTCTTCTGGCTGCCGCAGAGAATGACGGCTGTGCGGCTCTCAGCGGTCAACCCCAGGAGGCGCGAGGAGAGCCAGGTCCAGAGCAGGAGAGCCAGGTGCAGGCACAGGCAGGCTCCGAGGAAACGCAGCGCGAGGGCGGGGGCATTCTGGAGGTGCTCGGTGGCCGCGGAGAAGCCGGTATAGAGGAAGGAAAGGATAATTACCCGAGGCAGGACCTTCACCACGCCCACCGCCTTTTCCGCTCGTTCCCAGAGAGCCTTCCTTGCAAGCTGTCCGACAAAGACTGGCAGCACGACGATCAGCAGCATTCTCAGCATGATGTCGACAATCGGGATGTCGACGATCTCTCCAAGCGCGAGCTCCAGCACGAGCGGTGTCAGGATTGCGGTGAGTATGCTCGACAGGACGGTGATCAGCAGCGCCAGCTCCTGGTTGCCGCGGGCGATGGCCGTCATCGCCAGGGCGGAGGCAAGGGTTCCCGCCTGCGCGGCAAGAATCATCATCGCCTCGAGGAAGAGCGCGCCTCGGGAGCCCGCGCCATCCAGGGCGGGCCCCCAGGATCTGGCCAGGGCATAGGCCAGCAGGGGGGCCATAGCGTAGGTCGTGCAGAGGGTGAGGAGAATAGCCCGCAGGTTCTTTGCCTGGACCAGCAGCCTGGAGGTGTCGAGGGTGAAGCCCGAGATCGCCAGGACCACGGCGACAAGCAGCGGTATGGCGTAGCCGCTCGAACGCAGGGCCTGGCCTCCTTCCGGAAACAGGCTCCCGCAGCTGACCGCGGCCGCGATCCCCACGAGAAACCAGTGGCGTTTCAGGAACGAATCCATAGTCGCCTCACCTTACCCGGGTCCCGGATGACCTCTCCAGCCGAGACCTCAGGGAGCGCAGGCATCGGGGCAGTCCGCCAGCCGCAGGCACTCGGTTCCCAGGGCCGGGGGGGCTCCATTATTGAAGAGGTAGAGCAAGAGGAAGACGGCATCGGTCAGGTTGGACTGCTGGTCGCCATCGACATCCAGCAGTGCCTGGTTGGAGGGGTGGCCAAAGACACCATCCGCGCAGGGCAGGGGCCGCGGGGCCCCTCCGAATAGCTGGCCGAGGTGAACGACCGCGTCTGTGATGTTGAGGCTTCCATCCTGGCTGAGGTCGCCAGGCAGCTGGCTGCCGCCGGTGGGGATGCTGTCGTCGCTTCCAGGTGAACCATTGGGGGAACCGCTGAGGCGCCAGGATGCCGCCTCAGCCCAGCTCGCAACCGGTGCCAGGGGATCGATGATGACCATGGAGAGGCCCGTTCCATCGGCTCCAGGGAACCACTCATCATCGTATTCAAAATCGATAATCGTCTCGGCGCTGCCGAAGGAGAGGGCCACCCGCTCTCCGCCATTGGAGAGCCGGCCGGAGTACTCTCCGGCGATGAGCATATTGGAGGTGTCGTAGCGGGAGGCGAAGGCCGGCCTGTTTCGCACGACCAGGACATAGGCACCCGCGGCAAGCTCTTCGACCGCTGAGCCGGCGAAGGAAAAATCGATGCCCTTGCTGAAGTGGGCCTCGCTGAGGTCGATGGCCCGAGCGCCTGTATTCTGGAGCTCGATAAATTCAAAACCCTCATCCCCCCGGGGATTGAACATGAGCTCGGTTATTCGAAGCGAAGACTGCACCGGGTCGAGCGCGGTCGGGGCGGATACGGTGAACTCGACGGCGTTGGACCAGTGGCTCCATTTCTGGGTATCATCCTTGACCTTGAGCCGCACCCTGTAGGTCTTTCCGACCTGTACGGAGCTGCGCGGCAGCCTCAGGAGGGGGCTGAACTGCTCGGATTCGAGCTCCCAGGCGGCGGGCCATTCGTAGCGGCGCTCCTTGTCGGGGTCGAAGGGGGCCCCGGCCGGAGTGATCTCGCCAAGCCGCCACTTTATCGCGGCGAAGGCGTCATCCTGGGGATCGTTGAAGGCCTGGGTAGTGAAGAGGAGGGCGTTGGCCGGGAAATTCTCAGGCCCGGCGTAGACAACCGCCGGGGTCGCGGGAACCCTGGTCCGGTCTCCTTCTGAGTTGGCGAGATTTTCGAGATGGCGCGCCCTGCCGCCGGCGGGCACGCTGGGTCCGGTCGAGCCGCTCCAGCCGATGAAGGCGAAGCGCTTCATGTCGTTGATCTTGGTGGCGAGGGCGCCGAAGTCCTGCCGGCCGGCCTGGGTCGGCCCGTTGCGCCAGCGGTCACGGTCGGCCATTGAGAAGAGCTCGATCCTCTCGGCGAGGTCGTCGATCATCTGGTTGAGAACCGACTCCGTCCAGATGAGATCTCTGAACTCGCGCAGGAAGTTGCGGTACTTCTGTTTGTACTCGGCCTTTCCGCCGCTGCCGAAGATGGCGTCCTTGGAATAGTCCACGCCGCTGTTCCAGTTCGGTCCCCAACTCGCGTCAGAATCCCAGGGCATGGTCCAGAGCCTGCCGAAATTGCTTCGTTCGTCGGGCTCGAAATACCAGGCCCGGTTCTTGGA
>DODI01000438.1:0-8510 GCA_003509045.1 Planctomycetota bacterium
AAGACCTCTTCCATCTTACCGAATTTTTTCGTCATCAACCCGAGGGTGGCCTCGAGCGAACGATCGTACATCCACAGCATGATGCCAAGGGCGAACATGTTTTTGCAGCGACCGGCGAGCTTGTGGCTGATTCCCGTATCCTTGACCGCCTCGAGGGTGAGACTCGTGAGGGGTACGGCGTGAACATTGTAGCCTTCGAGGTCGCCGGTCTCGCGCGGATCTGCCTCGTAGCCCGCCTTCTTAAGGTTGTTCTTACGGAAGGTGTCTGAATTGAGGATGATCGTCCCGCCGCGGACAAGGTCCCTGAGATTGACCTTGAGGGCCGCCGGGTTCATCGCCACCAGGACCTCGGGAGTATCCCCGGGAGTCATGATCTGCAGCGAGCTGAAGTTGAGCTGGAAACCGCTCACCCCGGGCAGGGTTCCGGCGGGGGCACGAATCTCGGCGGGGAAATCCGGCAGGGTGCTGATATCGTTGCCGGCAAGAGCCGAGTTGTGCGTAAAGAAAGACCCGGTTACCTGCATGCCATCGCCGGAGTCCCCGGCGAAACGAATGACAACCTTGTCAACCACCTTCGGGTCTGAATCCCCGGAACCGCCGTCCTGTAAAGGAGAAGCTTGAGTCTCGACTACCATCTTGATCCTATTAATCTGCCGGGAAAGCAATGACCGAAGAACGCTCTTCGAACCCGCTCTCCTATGCGGATTTTACCCCCAGAAACACTCCATCTCTCTTGCTGTAACAAAAAATCTTTTAATTGATGTTCGAGTTTTTTTAGCCCTGCCACCGGTTCAGGAGAACTCCATCCAGAAAATGAAAACTCAAAGCTGCTCAATAAATTCCGGGCGTAAAGACTGCGGTCCTGGGTTAAAAAAAAACTACGGCCTACGGTGGTGCCCAGCGAAATCGCCCCGACCGTGCGACACCCCGAAGACGAGTCGGAGATTAACCCAATTAAGCAGGTCGGTCCAATAATTCCATCCGGCATTTCAGTAGTTTTTTATTCTCCCATCGAAACCCTCCAACCGCAGGCAGACAACCCGCTGAATGGCCAATCATCGTCACCTCGCGGCCTCATTTTCGGCGTTTATTACATTATCAGCACCTCACGGAGATTCGGGCTGACGGCGCAATGCTCTCCGGTTGAATGACTTCCGCCCAATGGCCCATAAAGCTTTTCCCGGGCATGAGAATTGCTTTCTGTCTCAGGGGAACATGGAGTCTGAACGTAACCAGGAAGCTTTTAAGGAAGAAATCATGAGACGATCCGTGCTGCTGGCCCTCGCGCTGGCGCTTTCAGCCACCTCCGCCCCGGCGCTCGACGTGGATTTGCAGGAGATCCTCGGCCGGGGAGATTCAAATAATGACGGCCGGGTCGATATCAGCGATGCGGGCTTTCTCTGCCTCTACCTCTTTGCAGGAGGCCAGGAGCCCCCCTGCCTGAACCAGGCGGATGTGGACGACAACGGAAGGCTCGACCTCTCCGACGTGGTCTTCCTGAACAGCTGGCTTTTCGGCGGCGGCGAGGCGCCCCCTTCTCCTGGTCCTTTCAACCAATATTGCTCCGTTGACCTGACCCTGCCAAACCTCTCCTGCGAGTCCGAATGCGGCTCGAGGTCCTACGACTGAGGAATGGTCCGAAAAACTGAACATATTATCGGCAAAAGACTTAGGCCCCTTTAGAGGGCTAACGGGATGGACATCAGCACTCTCCATCCGTAGGATGCGGGGCTTGTTCGAGCGCCGACTTACCCTCTGGAGCGCAATGTGGAAATGCCCCCTCAAGAGATCACCAACAGACCCTCGCCGCTGCCTGAGAACTGGCTGAAAAAGTTCTTCCGCAGTGCCGACCTCGATGCTTCCTACAGGGATCTCGATGGCGTCCGGCATTTCCATGCCGAGACGATGCGAGGACGAATCCGGTCGCTCCAGCTGCGCTTCGCGGATGCCTGGAATCATTTCGACCAGGCCCAATCGCTGATCTCGGAATCGCCAAAAACCATTCCGAATCTGGTCCGGCAGTTTGTCCTCGAGATCTACTCCTTCAACAATGCCCTGTTGGAAAGACCGGTCTCTTCGGACTGCCCGATGGCCGAGTTCTCTCTGCCTCCGCTGGACCCGAGGATTCTTGATGAGTATCCGGAGATTCGCTATGTGCTGGAGCTGCGCCGCAACTCCGAAGCGATGCTCAGGCTCCATACCGGCGAGCTGGACCGCGCCCGAGCGATCTACGAATCGCTGCTGAAGGACAAGCCCATGAACAAGGCCGAGCTCCTTGTGGTCTATTACCTCGGCCTGGCCGCCTGCGAGGCCCAGGGCGGCGCAGGCGAGAAGGTTGACGGCCACCTGGAAAGCGCGAGCCTGGCCGCCCAGACCCTGCAGAAAACCCTCAACCAGGCCAGCGCCGCAGCGCAGCTCAACGCCTTCTACAAATTCACCGGCAACGGCCAGAAAGCGATGGAGTGGAAGCTCTTCCTCAGCCGGCTGAATTGCCCCCAGAAAACGATCTCCCTCTTCACCCTGAGAGCGGAAAAAATCCACAAACGATGCTCGGAGAAGGGCCGCCTGGTCCTGCTCTGATTCCCGTTCGAACACCGTCTCTGCGCGCCCTCTTTTCTTTCAGGCCATCTTTATTACCCTAGGGTAATAAAGATCTGCTATGATACGGCCCGCCAGCGTAACAGCCAGCCGGCTGAAAACAGCGCGGTCAACAAAGCAACCACTAAGGTGCCAGCACGTGCAAATTCGAATCCTTCCAGCCCTCCTTCTCGCTCTCACGGCAGTCCTCGCATCGTGCTCGCCCTCCGGTAAACCCACGGGCGTGGTCTGCACCACCGGCATGATCACAGATGCGGCGCGGATCATCGCGGGTGGCCACATGCAAGTCACGGGTCTCTGTGGGCCAGGCATCGACCCCCACCTCTACCAGGCCACTCGGGCTGACCAGGAGCTCCTCCTCAATGCCCGCCTCGTCCTCTACCACGGGATCCATCTCGAGGGCAAGATGGGCGACCTGCTGGGCCGGGTTAAGAAGCAACCCCGAGAGGGTCAGCACATCGCCGCTGTCGCAGATGTCATCGACAAAGAGAAGCTCATCAGGAATGAGCTCTTCGGAGACTATCCGGACCCCCACACCTGGTTTGATCTCCAGCTCTGGAAGACCTCGGTCGAAGAGATCGGCGAGGCTCTGCAGAACGCCGACCCCGCCAACGCCTCGAGCTACAATTCGGCCACGAAGGCCTACGTCGCGGAGCTGGAGAAAACCCACCAATGGGCTCTCGCGAGGACAGCCCAATTGCCGGCCGGGAAGCGCAAGATTGTCACCAGCCACGATGCCTATAATTATTTCGCCCGCGCCTACGGCTTCGAGGTCAAAGGACTGCAGGGCATCAGCACCGAGAGCAAGCCGGGGCTCCAGAACATCAAGTCGGCGGTGAAGTACATAACGGATAACAACATCCCCGTCATCTTCGCCGAAACATCGGTTCCGCGCGATGCGATCGAAAAGGTCGCCAAGCTGGCCGGCTGCAAAATCTGCGAGCGCGAGCTCTACAGTGATGCGCTCGGAGAACCTGGCTCGCCGGCCGCATCCTATATCGGGATGTTTCGTTACAATCTCGAAACCACCATCGGCGCCCTCGGCGACAACGGTGAGAGCGAAAAATGACTGCGCCGCCGATTGAGATCCATGACCTGACGGTTTCCTACGACCAGAAACCCGTGCTCTGGAACATCGATATCGAAATTCCCGAGGGCGCCCTGGTTGGAATCATCGGCCCCAACGGAGCGGGGAAATCGACCCTGCTGAAATCTGTCATGGGACTGCTGGACCCGTCTTCCGGATGGGTAAAGATTTACGGAGACCCGATCGAACGGCAGAGAGCGACCGTTGGCTACATCCCCCAGCGCGAAGAGGTCGACTGGGACTTCCCGATCACGGTTCGCGACCTGGTGCTCATGGGAAGATACGGGCATCTCGGACTCCTTCGCCGACCGGCTGCGGCTGACAGGGAAATAGCCAACAACGCCCTTGAAAAGGTGGGCATGACCGCCTTCGCCGACCGACAGATCGCCAACCTCTCCGGCGGCCAGCAGCAGAGAATCTTTCTCGCCAGGGCGCTCGCCCAGGAGAGCCGGGTCTACCTGATGGATGAACCCTTCGCCGGAGTTGACGCCACGACCGAGAAAGCCATCGTCAAGCTGCTGGAACAGATGCGCACCGAAAAGCGAACCCTGCTGGTCGTCCATCATGACCTGCAGACAGCGTCAGAGTACTTCGACCACCTGCTGCTTCTGAACCGCCGGCTGGTCGCCTTCGGACCAACCGGGGAGGTCTTCACCGAGGAGTTGCTGCGCAAGACCTACGGCGGACACCTGACGGTCCTCTCTCAAGCCGGCGAGGCGATCCGCCAGTCCAGGGATGGCAAGAAATGAGCTTCGTCGACCAGACAGCGGAATTCTTCGCGAACCTCGTCGGCTACGGAAACTCACCAGGATCGACCATCAGCGCGGTTCTCGGAGCCTGCCTCTCCGGCCTGACCTGCGGAGCTCTCGGCAGCTTCATCATCCTGCGGCGCATGTCGCTATTCGCTGACATGCTCGGTCACGCGGTACTTCCCGGAGTGGCGGTAGGCTTCATCCTTGCCGGCAGCAAGAGCACCCCGGCCCTGCTGCTGGGCTCACTCGTGGCCGGGCTGCTCGCCGCGGCGCTCACCCGCACCATCACCTCGTATTCACGGATCAAGGACGACGCCAGCCTCGGCATAACCCTGAGCCTGTTCTACGCCATCGGCATCTGGCTGCTGAGCTGGATCACTCGGCGGGGCGGCGACCTGGGGGCGAAAGCCTCCGGCCTGAACCAATATCTCTTCGGAAATTCCGCGATCATCACTACCGTTGACCTCGTCTTTCTCGCCTTGGCGGCCCTCGTCGTCCTGGCGGTTCTGGGCCTCTTCTTCAAGGAAATATCCTCCTCGATCTTCGATCCATCCTTTACAGACTCCATCGGCCTGCCCCGGAAGTTCTTCGAAAACCTGCTGTTGGTTCTGCTGACTCTCGTCATCGTCGTCAGCTTGAAAATACTCGGGGTGATCCTCGTGGGCGCCCTCCTCGTCATCCCGCCCGCCACAGCCTACCTCCTGACCGACAAGCTGCCTCGGATGGTCCTGCTGTCGGCCGCTCTTGGGGGGTTAGCCGGCTTCGGCGGAGTCTACCTGGATTTCGTATTGCTGCTGGACGAAGAAGGCAACGGTATCGGAGGGGGAGCCGCTATCGTCTGCCTGGCCTTCCTCGGGCTCATGGCGGCGTTCCTGGCCTCGCCCCGCCACGGGATCCTTGGACGCTACCTCCGCCACAAAAGGATGGCGCTGAAAACCCTGAGGGAGAACCTGTTGACCTCGGCCTGGCGGATCGGGGAGCGAGGCGGCGAGCTCGCCGCCATTCCGATCGCAGACCTGGCCAGTGAGCGCGGCGAAGAGTCCTCCGCCACCAGGCTGCTCGCCCGGCGCATGAACGGCTCCGGCTGGGGACACCTCCAGAGCGATCGCCTGGTTCTCACACCAAGCGGGCAGGAGAGGGCGCGCACGCTGATGCGCGGACATCGCCTGTGGGAGATCTTCCTGCAGCGGGAGGCCTCCCTGGCTCCTGATCATGTGCACGCGGGAGCCGAGGAGATCGAACACTTCCTGGATGCCGAAACCGTCCGGGAGTTGGAAGAACTTCTCGACCACCCAGAAACGGATCCACACGGCAAGACGATTCCGCCAGGAGAGAAATCATGACCCGCCTGGAACTCGAACTCTCTCCCATGCTGGGCGCCGCGCAGCTCTGGTTCAAGGACTTCGACACCTGGCCGCTGCTGATGGCCCTGCTGGTCTCATTGAGCTGCGGGCTCCTGGGGACTGTTTTCCTGGTACGCCGCACGGCCCTGCTCGGCGACGCTGTCAGCCACAGCGTTCTTCCCGGCATCGCGGGAGGCCTGCTGCTTGCCGGAATCGTACTCGAACACGATGAGGAAAGCGCCTTCGGCGCCTCGCCAACGATGCTCTTCATCCTTGCGGGAGCGCTCGTGGCGGGCCTCGCATCGACAATGCTCATCGAAGCCCTGCATCGGCATTCCCGGATCAAGCCGGATACGGCCCTCGGAGCGGTCTTCCCCGCCTTCTTCGCCAGCGGGGTCATCCTCATCAGGCTGTTCTTCACGGACACGCACTTCGACGAAAACTGCGTGTTTTACGGAGCTCTCGAGAACATCTTTGATTTCAGAGATGTGGCGCCCACTCTTTTCTGCTCCATCCTCGTGGTGCTCTTCTTCCTGGGTTTCTACAAGGAGATCCTCATCACCAGCTTCGACCGCCAGCTCTCTGGCGCTCTCGGCTTGCCCGTCGGTCTGATGAATCTCCTGCTGATAAGCCTGCTGGCGCTGGCGGTGGTGGTCGCCTTCGAGGCGGTTGGCGCGATCCTGGTGATCGCCCTCCTGATCATTCCTCCTGCCACAGCCCATCTCCTGAGCTGTCGATTCAACAGGGTTCTCATCCTCTCCGCTCTCTTCGGCCTCAGCGCCGCCTTCCTCGGTTGCTGGATGACGATCGTCCTCCAGGCAGCCGGCTTCGCTACCCTCAGAGCGCCAACCATCGCCGTCGTTGCCAGCCTGCAGTTCCTCCTCGCCCTGGTCTTCAGCCCCGATCAGGGACTGCTGGCGCAGGCACTGAGAAAGAGGGCGCTCGAATCAAGAATTCTCGAGGAAAACCTGCTGGGATCCGTCTACCGCCTGAGCGGAACCCCACGGCCGGGAGGTATCACCCTGGAAGAAGCCGCGGCGCGCCTCGGCTATCCTCCAGAAAAGCTGGGCGCCGCCCTTCGGCGCTGCAGGATCCGCGGCGAGCTGACGGTTGGGAGCGAGGGAATCCTGCTGACCACGCTGGGACGTGAAAAAATAAGCGGGATCATCCGCGGCCACCGACTCTGGGAGAGCTACATGATCCATGAGATGGGTGCGGCTTCTGACCACGTACACGATGCGGCGGACCACATTGAGCACCATCTGCAGCCCAGCCTGGTGAAAGAGCTGGAGAAGCTGCTGGGCAATCCCGAGCTCGACCCGCACGGAAGCGAGATCCCCTGAGAATGGACGTCTCTCAGCTCCCGGCCCTGGGAATCCTGGCGAGCTTCTTGAGCGCCTCGGTCGCGCGTTTGACGTAGTCTTTCTCCTCCAGCAGCCCCTTGTAGAGCACCTCGGCCTCCTCGTAGCTCTTCACCTTCACGAGAGCGTTCGCCTGCCTGTAGCGCAGGGTGCGGGAGACGATGCCGGAGGCCAGGCCCTCGGCGCAGAACTCCGCGCAGCGCCGGTAATCACCGGCCGAGTAGAGCCGGCTGGTATATTCTTTGTAGAGTGCAGATTCGGGACGCTTCTTGAGCAGAGCCTCGATCTTCTTGGAGATGGCTGATCTGCCCGCGGCCGGCTTCACCGCCAGGAGCTCCCGGATAAGGTCGGAACGGGTCGGGTCAACCTGCGAAACAAGCCTCAGGATGCGCTCCCGGGAGGCCTGGTCCTCCGGCTGGGTCTGACGCAAATCTTTCACCAGGTTGAGCAGCCACTCGGCTGAACAATTCAGCGCCACCTGCTGGGGGCTCAGCTTCTGGATAGCCCGGACGCCGTAGCTGGCCGCCTGCTTGCGGTCACCTCCCTCGCGATGGTAGACGCTCAGATCGGCGAGGCCCACGAAGGTCTGTTCCAGAAAGGCCCGGGCCTCCTCCAGGGATCCCGCGGCCTCGGTCTTCTTCTTGGCCTTGCGGAAGCCCCGGGACCTGTCCAGCAGAGCCAGGCCGCGCTGCAGATCCCACCTGGCCTTGACCGCGCTCTCGGTCCAGAGCTGGAAGGTCTTTTCATCGGAGTACTCACTGGAACGATAGGCCGCCCTGAAGGCATCGAAGGCCTTGAGAGGCTGGCGCAGGCGCAGCATCACCTCGCCGTAGACCTGGAGCCCCCGAACGGAATTGGCGCGCTCGAGGAGGGCCCGGTTGACCCAGCCGCGCGCGGCCACGAGGTTCTCCTGGCGGAGCATGGTCTCGGCTATGCCGACCGCCACCTCGGGTACACCCGGACGCTCGGCCTCCGCCGCCATGAACGACTCCAGCGCGTCATCGTAGCGGGCGCGGTCAAGCGCCTTGTAGCCTGCAAGGGCCCGGTCCAGAAACTTCGAGGATGGAAGATCAAGCTCGTCGTAGATCTGAATATAGAACCTGAACTCATCTCCAGTGGAAGACTCCTTGACTCGAACGGTGTTCCGGCCGCGCCGGACCCAGGCGTAAACCTCGTCCTGGTCTTCGCCAATGTCACGGCGGGCGAAGTTCGAGTGGATCAGCTCATCGTTCAACCAGAGCTTGACCCCATCTCCGGAACCGATCCCGAAACGCACCCAGCCCGCCTTGCGGGCGACGAACTGGCAATAGCCATAGCCGATGCCCGCTCCCTCGATCTCGAGTACCGCGCGAAAATCAACACGCGGTCC
>DODI01000521.1:0-8224 GCA_003509045.1 Planctomycetota bacterium
CCCAACCAAAGATGAAGTAGATCGCAGGGATATAGAGATGTGGAATTTCGTGGGCGGGCTCTCGAAGCATCACAAGGAGGGGGAGATCCTCTATGTGCATGGCTCACCGCGCGATCCCACCCGCGAGTACGTCTTCAAGCAGGACATTCGCGATATTCCGAAGATGGACGCCCTCTTCGGCGCTCCTCCGGATTTTGAATGGAAGGTCTGCTTCGCCGGCCACACCCATCATCCCGGAATCTTTGCCCAGTCGACGCCCTATATGTTCCACGATCCCCGGGAGAGCGATCATCGCTATGAGTATTCGACTCGTCCCGAGCGGATTCTCGTCAACGTCGGCTCCGTTGGCCAGCCTCGCGATGGAGACAAGAGAGCCTCCTACGTCATCATCGATGACGAGGCCCTTCACTTCAGGCGTATCGAGTACGATGTGCAGCGCACCCTGGACCGCTTCGAGGAAAACCCCGGGCTTCCTGATTACCTGGCCCAGAGGCTAACCGAGGGGAAGTGAGCTCCAGTGAGCGGTTTCCGCAATGGAAGCTGCTGAGCAAGCTGGGCGGCGCCGGGAATCCGATTCCCTCTTTCTGCAGGCCGGGCCTGGAGCTACGGATCTTCGTTTAAGTTCACGGTTTGCGAGCAGGGGAAGCTTTCGGTGCTGCCGGCGTTCGGGATACCGGCACAAAAAGAGACGCAGGGGTGGACTTTCCCATGCAAGTCTTTATTGTTGTTGGTCCTGCGGCTTATTTTCCAATGTTGTATAGGTTTCTCAGAGCATGGTCTGGCGCTATATACTTGCCTTCGTACTGTCGATCGCCCTGCTGTTCGGCTGGCAGATTTACAATGCGAACAATCCACAGGTAGCTCCAAAGGCAGCTCCCAAGGGGCAGCCGGTCGCGCAGGGCCAGCCTCCGGGGCAGCCCGCCCAGGGCGCCATAGGGGCCGCAAAGCCCGCCGTACCCGCCTCCGGCAGTGAGAGACCAGGAGAGAAAACCCCTGCAGTTGAACAGAAGGCTGGTGGATTCTCGGCGGTCTGGAAGGATGGGTTAGGATCACTCGATCGTGTCCTGAAGGATGGCGCTGAACTTACAGTCTTCGGTCCCTCGGGAGGCGGCCTGGCCCTGAGCGTATTCGATGGAAAGGACGGCTGGCGAAGGCTGGACGCCGGCTGGAAGGCGATCGAGGGGGCGGCCGGTTCGGGGTGGGCTCATGAGCTGCAAGATACGGAATCTTTCAAGGTTACCCGTCGGGTTGCGGTTGGTGTTACCGGAGATGGAATTCTTCGCCTCGATGTTTCCCTGGAGTTTGAAAACAATCCAGGCGATATCGAAGGGACCGGGCTTGTTAGATATCGTCTGGGCGGAGGCTCAGGTGCCGACGCTGGTTTTGTTGCCGCCAGCAGGGTTCGCACGAAAGGCCAGCCGAAGTCGGTTGAGAGCCATCTCTGGCAGGGAACTGAAGAGGAGCCCTGGAGGCGAGAGGGGGAGGCGCAGTGGGTCGCGATGAGACGCGACGGCAAGCTGGCTGTTCTTTTCTCAAAAGATAGCGGCTACGCGGCGGCGGCCAGCGTGGACACGACGGGCACTTTTCTCGAGGGCCTGCCGCTGGCAACCGGCCCGAGCAAGCACAGCTATCAACTGGCCATCGGCAGCAATGCCCCCGGGATACTCGACAGCTACGGGGTCGAGGGCGAACTCTCCCTCATCAACCGCACCGAGGTCGAGCTTGTGCCGGACCGACTTAAGGTGGTGGTGGATTCGGGGCGGAGCTCTATTTCAGAAGTTTTTCTGCTCAATCATTACACGGCTGTCGCGGGGGATCTCGACCGGGAGCACCAGCCTGTGCTGCTGGCTCCGGCGGCAGGAGCGGCTCTTCTCAGCATGGGCTCCTCAGTTGGGCCGGGCGGGGATGCGGCGGAAAACTGGGGCGGGCAGTGGAGTGAATCGGTGCGTGGGCTCCCTGGCGGCGGGAAGGAAATCATCTTTGAGAAACAGATCGGTTCGGTTCGAATTCGCAAGAAGATCGCTCCGGCCGCTGTCGATGAGTTCGACGAGCTGCTCGGGGAGGGGGCTGGAGTCCTAGCCGATGGCAGCCTGCTGCGAGTCAGCGTTGAGCTGACCAACCTGGCCGATGTTCAGACACCGTTTTTATTCATGCTCTACGGCCCCTGCGCCATGTCTTCTTCGGCCTCATCCAGCCGGATGGCAGGCATGGATATCCAGCTGGCCCTTGGGACCTACGGCAGGAAAAAGGGAGTCCTCACGGGTGTTCACGATATCGATGACCTGCCGGGTCTCGCTAACGACAGGGAGGTCGCCTGGCTTTCTACCGTGAACTCCTATTTCACGGCTCTCATGTTTCCCCGGACTCGCGAAGAAGGTGCCCGGGGAATCTACGCTGAACCTATACCTTATCCAGCTAATGGTTGGTGGCCGATTTCCAACGAGGCCGTTTCAGAGGGCAGCCAAAGCCTGAGGACTGGTTTCAAGTGTACCAGTAGCCTGCCGCCCGGCGGAAATCCCAGGGAGCTCGTCTTCGGGCTCTACATCGGCCCTCGTGTCAGCGACTTTATCGATGCCGGTTCGGTCCTCGCGCTCGATGGCGCCAACGACTTTGGAATAACAAGCGCTCTCATTCATTTCTTCATGGGACTGCTCAATCTGCTGCAGAAGGTAGCCCTCGGCAACTGGGGGCTGGCGATCATTCTCCTGACGATCATCGTCAAGATCTGCCTGCACCCGGTCACCCGGAAGAACCAGCGTGGCATGATGCGCATGGGCAAGGCCATGGCGAAGATCAAGCCGGAAATGGAGGTCCTCCAGGCGCAATACGGCACTGACAAGATGAAGTATTCCGCGGAGGTACAGAAGCTCTGGAAGAAGCACGATGTCAACCCGGCCAAGCAGATGCTCGGCTGCCTGGTGATCTTTCTGCAGATGCCGATCTGGATCGGTATTATCTGGAGCCTCGAATTCACCATCGGAGTGCGCCAGGCTTCCTTCCTCTATATAGAGGATCTCACCAAGCCCGACATGCTGTTCCCCTTTTCCTTCCATATCCCGCTCCTGGGGGAATATTTCAACCTTCTGCCTGTTCTCTACGTCGTGCTGACCATGCTGAACCAGAAGATGCAGCCGCGCTCTGATGATCCGCAGGCGGCCGCGCAGCAGAAGATGATGGGCTTCATGATGATCTTCTTTGGCTTCATCTTTTACGGCTTCGCATCCGGCTTTATGCTCTACATCATGACCAGCGCGGCTCTGGGAATTGCCGAGAGCAAGATCATCAAGGCCCAGCTCGCCAGGGAAGATCTCGAGCTGGAAAGCAAGCAGGGAGGGGAAGGCACCGCGGCGCCCGCGGGGCCGCTCTACAAGGCGAAGAACAAATCGGCGGAGAAGAGCATCGTTCCATCTTCGGCGAAAAAGAAGAAACGCCGCAAACGGTTTTAAGGTCATGAGGCGCGACTGAAGGAGGGCACCTTGCTGGAGGGCACCATTCTTGCCTGTGCTACGCCGCGGGGGAAGGCCGCGCGCGGAGTGCTGCGTCTCAGCGGCGCGGATGCGGTTGCTGCCGTCGGCCGAATCTCCGCCTCGTCCGCGGCCCTTGAGAACTGTCCGGGCTACGGAGGAGTCGAGCTGCGGCTCGAGGTCGATGGGGGAGCTTTTGATGCATGGGCGGTCGTCTACAGGGCGCCGAGATCCTATACGCGTGAGGATGTTGTTGAGCTGCATCTGCCGGCAAGCCTGCCGGTGCAGGGAATGATAGCCCGGGCTCTTGTCGTCCAGGAGGGCGTGCGCTGGGCCGGCCCCGGCGAGTTCACCCTGCGCGCCTTTCGCAGCGGCCGCCTCGACCTCGTCCAGGCCGAGGCTGTCGCCCAGGTCATCAGCGCTTCCGAGGAGGCTGAGCTGAAGGCGGCGCGCCGAGGTCTCTCTGGAGAGTTTGGTGATGCTGTCCGGCTTATCGCGGACAACCTGATCGAGACCCTCGCCCTGCTGGAGGCCGGTATAGATTTCGCGGACGAGGAGCTGCCCGAGATCTCCGGGGAGCGGCTGGCGCGGAAGATCGCAGAGGTCGGCGAAGCGGTCGACGGGCTGAGGCGGTCATCCTCGCTGCGGATGGCCGCCCCGGGCTCCTTTCATTGCGTGCTGGCGGGCTCCCCCAACGCGGGGAAGTCGAGTCTTCTCAATTCCATCCTCGGTCGTGGGGAGGCGCTTGTTTCCGAGCTTGCGGGAACCACCCGTGATCCGGTGCGCGGGACGAGCTCCGAAGACGGGGTCGATGTGACCTGGGTGGACCTCGCCGGGTGCTACTCGGGCAAGGAGAGAGGCGAGCCTGCGGGGCTTGACAGGAACATGAGTCCCGAAACAAGGGGGGCCGTAGAGAGGTTGACCAGCCTGGAGCTGGAGCATGCGGATGGAGTCCTCTGGCTTGTAGATGCTTCAGGGGATACCGCCGGGAGCATCGATGCCTTCAAGGCGCTCGATGCGAAGGTTAAGCTGCTGGTCTTCAACAAGGTGGATCTGCTGGATGAAGCGGCGGAAAATCTTCTCGCTTCGAGCTATCCGGGAGCGCTGCTGGTCTGCGCTCTGGATGGGACAGGGCTCAGGGGGTTGCGCGCCGCCGTGCGGGACCTGGCCGGGGCAGACGGGCGGCCTGGGGCGTTGGGAGGGGAGCCCGCGAGATTCCTGGTGAGCTCGCACCAGGAGTCAGCCCTTCAGCTGGCCATGGAGGGAGTTGAGAGGGCAGGAGAAGCTCTTGCCGCCGACTCCGGGCTGGAGCTGGCGGCGGCTGATTTGCGCGACGCGTTGAGGAGCCTGGAGGACCTGGTCGGGGAGGTAACGCCCGATGATGTCCTCGATCACGTCTTTTCGAGCTTCTGCATCGGCAAGTAGGGGTAAAAAGCCCTGCTCCGATAACATTAACCGTTGCACCACTGATGGTTGTGTGTTAATTAATGTACCCGTCCCAGAGGTAGTGGGACAGAAGTGAAGAAAAAAGAAGAGAATGTGATGGGGCACTCCAACTACTGGAGGGGTCTCAGGTTATCAGCGTATCTTAGCGACCTTTCCAGGAGGCCGTCTTTGGGCTCTGGGATCGGGCGTTTGCGCCGATTTTACAAGAGGAGCCAGGTAGTCTATGAAGTGTCCCTTTTGCAAGAAGGACAACGACAGGGTTGTCGATTCGCGTGTAATAGGCGAAGGGCGTTCTATTCGCAGAAGACGTAAATGTCTCACCTGCGACAAGAGGTTTACCACCTACGAGCGCATCGAGGCCGCGCCCCGTCTCGTGGTCAAGCAGGACCAGCGGCGTGAGCATTTCAACAGAGATAAAATTCTCCAGGGACTTCGCTTCGCTTGCAAGAAGCGGCCCATATCGGAGGAACAGCTCGAGTCGATTGCCAGCCGGGTTGAGGCCGAGGTCTTTGAGAAGTACGACAACGAGGTCAGCACTCGTTCGGTGGGAGAGCATGTGAGTGAAATTCTCAAGGATATCGACCAGGTGGCCTATGTGCGCTTCGCCTCGGTCTATCGTGAATTTACTGATGTGGAACAATTCCACCAGACGGTAGAGCCTCTTCGGCGTTCGCAATCCGACAGCGTCTCCCCTGCGCTGGCGGAGCAAAAAGATGAAGTCCTTGGCTGAGTGGTATTGAGCATTGCCCCCTAATTGTGTGACACTGTTGCGGGTCTCTACAGACAGACGAACCATCGCAGAGAATACGGCAGGGCCGGTGCGGCTCCTGCGCAATGTCATGAACAGAATTCGCGAAGTGCGAAAGCGCGACAGCCGGGTTGTCCCTTTCGATCTTGATAAGATTTCCGATGCGATCCACCGGGCGCAGCTCGCGGTGGGGGCAGGAGACAGAGCCTATGCGCGGGAGTTGGCGGAGGTTGTAGAGCACTTCCTCACAGCCGAGAGCGCGGGTGGCCGGCGCGATGGCGTACCCCACATAGAAGAAATCCAGGATGTAGTGGAGAAGGTTCTGATGGCGCGGCCGGATTGCGGCGAGGCGGCCAAGTCCTACATCCTCTATCGCAGGAAGCGCGAGATTCTTCGTGAGACGCTCGAGGTTCGCAGGGAACGGGATCCCGGCGCCGGTCGCGCGGCAGAGGCCGGGGGGTTGCCTTCGGTTGAGAAGACCGATGCTGGAGTTTCCGGCTGGAGCAAATCCCGCATCAC
Organism: Planctomycetota bacterium; assembly: GCA_003509045.1. GTDB lineage: Bacteria > Planctomycetota > UBA8108 > UBA8108 > UBA8108 > UBA8108. The sequence goes on from DODI01000521.1 coordinate 6,178, forward strand.
GGCGGCCTTGATCCGGGAGGCCGATCTTGATCCCGCGGTAGCTGAGGAGATCGCGGCGAGCGTAGAGGCAAAGGTGCTGCGGACCGGGATCCTGCTCATCTCGACAGCGTTGATCAGGGAGCTGGTCGACAACGAGCTCTTTGAGCGTGGCTATGATGCCAAGCTGAAGAAGCAGGCGCCTCTCAGTCTGCCTCGCTACGATATCGAGCAGCTGATCCGTGCAGAGGTCAGGCAGAGCCCACGGGCCATCGAGAAGGGCATTGCACGGCAATTGCTCCTGCAGTATTCGCTTGGGGAAATGTATTCGCCGGAGGTGGCCCGAGGCCATCGAAACGGCAGATTCTATCTTCATAGCCTGGGAAACCCGCTGCGCTATTACAGGCTTCTGTCCGATTGGAATGAGGATCTTGGTGATCGTTTGCCGGAGCTCCAGGAGCAGGTCTCCAGGGAGATCCTGGTCAGCCGCGCTGAATCCTCAGGGTGGCGCCGGGGGATGTTTTCCAAGGGAGTCGTCTTCCAACTGGACTGCGCCGACCCGGGCTGCCTGGAAGCTCTCGAAGCCCTGGTCGAGGCGGTGCGCGCGGAGGGCTCCACGCCGGCGCTGGTCATCAGGCTCCTGCAAGCCGAGCTGGGAGAGCTCCCTGTTCTGGCCAGCAGGTTGTATGAGCTTGTCTCGGCGGGGGCTACGGTCAGCCTGTTACCGCCTGGTTGTGGAAGGTTCCCCGACGACGGAATCGTCGCGGGAAAGGTGACTCTCAATCTTCCCCGGGCAGCCTATCGATCCGCGCGTGACTCCGCTGCGAGTATAGAGAGCGAGCTGGATGAGCTGGTTGATCTTGCAGTGAAGGGTCTTCTCGAGAAGACCCGTTTTCTCTCGAGGCTTCACTCCGGGTCCGAAGAATCCCAGGGGGCGCTTTCCGGAGGATTGGAGAATGAGGCTGTGGGCATTGTCGGCCTGGTGGGCCTGAACGAATGCGTCAGCTACCTGGTGGGCTCTCAATTGCACGAGTCTGCAGCGGCCCTGGACAAGGGCAGAGAGCTCGTCGCGAGGCTCGGCGCCAAGCTGGAGGCTGAGCAGGGGCGACTCGGCCTGAGGCTTGTATTAGAGGAGAGCCTCAATAGGGGTGAACTCCTGCGGTTGCAGGAGATGGATGGGCGCCTCTACCCGGAATATGTCACGGCCCTCGCAGAGGCTGGACATCTGTATACAGATGGAGTGCGGACTCGTGAGGAGGATTCGCTGAAGACCATCGAATTTGATGCCGTCCTGTTGAGGAACGTTGTTCCCCGCGGAGGAGTCGTGGGGAACGGCCTGGATCTGGGCGAGCTGGGCCCGCGGAGGTTTTCAGAGTTTCTCGCTGAGGCACTGACGCTGTCCGCCCGGAAAAAACAGCCGGTGCGGGAGACAAGAAAAGATTCGGCTATTACGGAATTGAAGAAGTGAAAATCCGCCACTGGCGGTGATGGTTCGAGGCGGACCATGCCAGGCGTGAACTTGAAGTGAAGAGAGACGGTCAAGGTGCATCTAAAGAAGCTAGAACTCGTAGGCTTCAAATCGTTCGCTGACCGAACGAGCCTCGATTTCAAACCAGGTATAACCGGAATTGTCGGTCCCAATGGCTGCGGAAAGTCCAATGTCGTCGATGCCTTCAAGTGGATTCTTGGCAGCCAGTCTGCCAAGGGCCTGAGGGGAACTGAGATGATGGACGTCATCTTCGGTGGAACCCAGGATCGCAAGCCGCTGGGCTACGCCGAGGTCACTGTCGTTTTCGACAATACAGATCGGTATTTCGACATCGACTTCTCGGAGGTTGCCATCACCCGAAGGCTGTTTCGAAGCGGCGAGAGCGAATATCTCATCAACAAGAACCGCTGTCGCCTCAAGGACATCAAGACTCTCTTCCTGGATACCGGCTTCGGAGCGACATCCTACTCGATCCTCGAGCAGGGAAAAATCGACGTTCTCCTGCAGGCGACCAATTCCGACAGGCGTGTGGTCTTTGAAGAGGCCGCCGGTATTTCGAAGTACAGGCTCAGGAAGGCTGAG
>DODI01000521.1:8616-23433 GCA_003509045.1 Planctomycetota bacterium
AAGAGGGTTCGACGCGTAAAGGCCCAGGCCAGCAAAGCGAGAAGGTATCGGGCCTATGCCGAGCGCATCAAGGATCTGCGAGTGCGGATCGCCCTCGAGTCGTACCTTGGCTCACTGGATGAGGGCTCGAAGCTGACCACCAGCCTCGATGCGGTGCTTGCCCAGATCAGCGAATTAGAGCAAGAGCTCGAACGCCTGGCTGCCTCGATTGAGCTGAAGCGGGGGGAGCGTGAGAAGCTTCGCGGGAAGCTTCATGCGGCGCGGGATGAGGTGGAGGGTGAGCGCATCGCCCGCGAGCGGACGATGGAGAAGATCAACCAGGCTGATAAGCGTTATGTAGAGCTTGTTGAAGAAGAGAAAAACAGGAAGCGGGATCTCGAGCAGACCATCGTCAGCTTGCGGCGGACGGAGAGCCAGGTGGAAGAAGAACGCCAGAAGCTTGGCCGGGTCGACTCGGAGATCGAGAGATGCCGGGGCCTGCTGAGGAATACAAAGGAAGAGCTGAAGCTTCGCCGCGATCTGCTGGCTGAGTCCAGGGGCGTACTTGACGCACGCAAGGAGGGCCTGGTTGAGGGCCTCCAGGAGAGGGCGACGACCTACAACCTGTTGGTGCAGACGACGGCTGACCTGAAGGCGTTAGAGAAGAGGGAAGCCCACTACGAGGGGCAGATCATCCGGCAGGAGGAGGCTCTGGGACGCTGCGCGACAGGCGGCGGCGGTCTCAATAAGGAAACCATGGAGAGCCATGCGGCGCTCGATCAGGTGGAATCCGAACGCGAGAAGATCGTGCACGCCATGGAGGTCTTCGAGGTCCGAATCGATGAGCAGGAGGCGAAACTCAGGGAGCTCCGCCAGGAATTGAATCGAGACACATCGAGGTTTGAGGCCCTGAACTCTCTGCAGGACAGCTCCGCTGTCTTCTCCCGCCGATCGGGAGAGCTGGACTCCGCCGCCCAGGTTCATGGGAGCGTGGGTTCGGTCATCAGCGCTGATGAGTCCTGTGCCATGGCGCTTGATGCGGCCCTGGGAGAGATGCGCTATGCGGTTGTCGTGGAGGGACAGGAAGGAGCTCTCGAGTTGCTTGGCCGTGTTCGGCGCGAAGATGGCGAATCGGCTGGCATCATCTCGCTCGACCGGGTCGAGTCGCTCGACCTCGGCGTGCTGCCGAAGGTTGAGGGCGTGGTCGGGATTCTTCGAGAGCTTGTCGAGGTCCAGCCCGGCTTCGAGATGATCGCCGATCGCCTTCTTGGAGATGTCGTCCTGGTGAAGGACATCGAGACAGCCTTCTCTCTCGTCAGGAACGGGGCTGGAGCGTACCGGCTCGTGACCTCCAGCGGGGAGCTGCTCGAGCCCTGGGGAGGACTATCGGTTCCCGGAGCTCGCTCCGGCGGGGCGGTCGATGCGGCGGAGCTTGACAGCCTCAGCAGGTCGATCGGGACGAGAGAGGAAGAGTGCGATGACTTGAGCCGGGATATTAATGGCCACCGCCGGAAGCTGGGGCAGTTCAAGCTGGCGTTGAAGAACAAGGATCGTTCGGCTGATGAGGTGAGGAGACGGGTCCTGGTTTGCGAGGGAGCGGTCGCCCAGGCTGCGCGGGAGCTTGAGAAGCTCGAGGGCGAGCTTGAGGTCAGCCGGCGTGAGCTGGAAGAGGTCAAGGTGGAGAGAGCCCGCAAGACCTCTGTAGAAGCGGATTATTCCGGAGAGATCGCCCGCCTGGATTCAGAGTGCGCGGAAGCGGAGGATTCGATCGAGCGAATCGAGCTGGAGCTCGAGACCCTGTCTGCCAGGGCAGATGGTGCGAAAGATGATGCTTCGGAGGCGAGGGTCGCCCTGGGCAAGGTGGAAAATGAAGACAGGAATCTCAGGGAGTTTTTCGATAAGCATGTCAGGAACCTGGACGACGAGAAATCCAGGTGCGCTGATCTGCGTGAGGCCAGCCGCCTGAGCGAGGAACGAATCTCCCAGACCCGCAATGAGCAGGTCGACTCGCGTGCGAGGCTGTTGGAACTGGGCGAGAGAGAGACCGGGCTGGTCGATGAGCTCAATAAGTTCGACGAGAGCGAGCAGGCTCTCTCGCAGGAGGAAGATGCGATCCGCCGGCAATGCGAGGGTGTTCGGTCCAGGATCAGCGAACATACTGAGAGGAAACAATCGATCAGCCTGAAAGACCAGGAGGAGCGTCATCGCCGGGAGACGGCGCTTGATAGAATCGAAGAGGAGTACGGTCTCGATTTGAAGGCCCTGGTGGCGAATACGCCTGACTGGGAAGCGATCGAGGAGACCTGTGAGCCAGGGCTTGAGGTGGCCGGGGAACCTGTCGTCCAGGGTTGCGCGGAGAGTCCTGTAACGCTCGCTGACCGTGGAGCGGGAGCTGGGCAGGAAGATGAGTCCGAGGTCCGAGAGGAAGACAGCCAGTCGATCGATGAGCCTGAAGAGCTGAGCGATGAGGAACGATTCCTCAAGCCCCTGCCGGATTGGGATGGCGCCGCGGCCGCAGGAGAGCTGAAGGATCTGCAGGGGAAGATGAAGCGGCTCGGAAACGTGAACCTCGAGGCGCTCGATGAGCTCGAGGAGCTCGAGGAACGTTACAAGTTCCAGATGGATCAGAAGACTGATCTCCATGATGCATCTACGAAATTGCAGGCCGTCATAGCCGAGCTCAACACGAAGTGCAGGCAGCTTTTCCAGGACACCTTTGACTCCGTCCAGCTGAACTTCAAGGACCTCTTTCGAAAGTGCTTCGGCGGTGGCCGCGCCGAGCTGGTCCTCGAGGAAGGGGTGGACATACTGGAGGCGGGGATCGACATTGTTGCCCGGCCTCCCGGCAAGAAGCTTCGTACTCTCGCGCTGATGTCAGGCGGTGAGAAGACGATGACCACCATCGCCCTGCTGCTGGCCATCTTCAAGTCGAAGCCCAGTCCCTTCTGTATTCTGGACGAGGTGGATGCGCCCCTGGATGATGCCAATGTGAGACGATTCACGGTTCTGCTGGATGACTTCCTTGAAAATACCCAGTTCATCATCATCACCCACAATAAGGTGACGATGGGCCAGGCCGACACGCTCTACGGAATCACCATGGAGGAGCGTGGGGTGTCGAAGAGAGTCGCTGTTTCGCTGGAGTCTTACGATCCAGACGAGATGGAGGCTATAGCCACCAGCAACTCAGCCTGAGTTTCTCGGACCATAGGAACTTCCGAAAACAGCCGGCGGGGAGAAGCTTCCTTCCGGATGCTGGCGGAAGAACCCTCTGGAGACCGCAGGGAGCCTTTTTATCGGTGTTCAGGCTGGTTTGACGGTGTTCCCAACAGGCCATATACTTCTCTGGCGCTGGGTTTTGGGGTTTGTCAATCGCTATCAGGCAGATTGGCGGTTAGGGAAGTTATAGCGGGTTAGCAGTCCGCGTAGCGTCTTCAACCGCTAAGAAGCTGTTGAACCAAGCGGATGTTGAACCATGCCAGATCACCTGGATCCCAATACTTTCGGGCATCTCATGCCCGGCGGCGCCCGCCGGAGCGGATTGCCGGATGTGCAGTCGATGAAAGCGCATTGTCCCGGGGTCCTGGGCGGTTCAAGCTCACTTGCGGTGGAACTTCGCGCGGCTGTCATGGCAGTTGTTGAGTTGGCAGGGCCTGTTCTCCTGATGGGCGAGGGGGGAGTTGGCAAAGAGCGAATCGCTCGTTTCATCCATGCGGGGTCAAAGGCGGGCAACCTGCCTTTCGAGGCGGTCGATTGCTCGAGGTCTTTCGAGGATGAACTCGAGGGAGTTCTTCTGCGGCTCGAGGAGGGTTCCGCGGGCGGCACCTGCTACCTTTCCCGCTGCGAAGAGCTCTCCCTGCGATTGCAGGGCCGGCTTGCAGATTACCTCGAGGGAAGCTTCCCGATACGGCTCCTGTTGTCGAGCCCAAGGAACCTTGCGTCTTTTACCAGGGCGGGACTTTACTCTCGGCGCCTCTTTGAAGGTCTCAGCCACTCTGTTATTACGCTCCCTCCGCTGCGCCGCAGGATGCGGGATCTTGGCAGCCTGTTCGATCACCAGGCCTGCGAGCTCGAGGCCTCTCCTGAGGGACGCGAGTTCAGCCCCGAGGCCTTCGGAGCGCTGGCCACCTATCCCTGGCCGGGGAACTATCTCCAGCTCGAGGCGGAGCTTCAGGGGATTCTTCGCGCGACGAAGGGGACGGTCGAGCTCCATGACCTTCCAGCCGGGATCGCAGGCTTCTGGGTCGGCGGTGCCGAGGCCGCCGAAATAAACCGCCTCCGGCATCATCTCGGGGCCGAGGTCGGCAGGCCCTGGTTTTCTTGTCGGCTCGATTCTGAGTCAGGGACGATAGAGAGTCCGGCATCGCAATAGCGGGAGTTGAATATGTCGCAAAAGAGAAAAACAGGTAGCGGAAAAGAACGGGCCGACGCGGTTAGCGTTGCCCATGCCACCGAGGACATCTCTCCGGCGGCGTTCCCCTCGACTGCAGCGCTGCTGACCGATTGCATCCTGCCGGGCCTCCAGGGCGAGCCAGTTGTCTCCCCGGGTCGATTCCGGCCGGACACCTGTCTCCTGCGCGGCGCCCTTGCAGAGGTCGCGGCGCCCCTGGCTATCGGCCCCATCGAGTCTCTCAGTGCCACTGCTACCGAGACGATTCTGCGGGAACGCACCAATGACTTCATGGCAGCTCTGCGTTGCAAGGCTGAATATCTCGACGAGCATTCGAGGCGAGTGGGACTTCTCTCGGCTATGCTTGCCGCGGACCTCGGCCTGTCGAGGGAGCAGTCCGCCGAGTTCGAGTGGGTCGGAGCTTTTCACGATGTCGGCAAGCTGGCCATTTCAGGCGAGGTTCTCAGGAAGCCCGGCAAACTGTCGCACGAGGAATACGAAGAGATCAAGGCTCACCCTGAATATTCAGAGACCCTGGTCGCGCCGCTCGCGCGCCTGCTCGATTGCGGCTGGGCGGCGGCGGCTGTTCGGCACCATCACGAGCGGATGGACGGGGGAGGCTATCCCGATGGGCTCGTGGGGGAAGAGATCCCGGTCGAGGCGAGAATCCTGGCGGTCTGCGATGCCTACGATGCCATGGCGGGTTGTCGTCCATACCAGGACAGCCTGGCTGAATCAACGATCCGAAAAAACCTGGCGGACGCCGCCGGCAGTCACCTTGACAGCGAAATCGTCGCCATCTTCCTGGGTCATCTTACCTATTACAGGGAGCGGATCTATACCAGTGCCTGAGCCCTCGTTTCGCGTTGACAAGGCTGCCGGGCGAGCGGGCGGACGCCGGCGGAATGAGACGACCCCCTGCGGTCGAGTGGAGCTGGTTTGTGAGAGCGATCGCATGAAGGAGGTCATCTCGCTTGCCGAGAGGGTGGCGCCCACCGACACGACGGTATTGATCCAGGGGGAGAGTGGAACCGGCAAAGAGGTGCTGGCCCGTCATCTTCACCAGGGCAGTCCGCGAGCCGACGCGGACTTCGTGGCGATCAACTGCGGAGCCCTCGCCGAGGCGCTGCTGGAGAGCGAACTTTTCGGCCATGAGAGGGGAGCCTTTACCGGCGCCGTCGAGAGACGCAAGGGCCTGTTTGAGCTCGCAGATGGAGGGACGGTCTTCCTCGATGAGGTGGGAGAGATGTCTTCGGCCATGCAGGTGAAGGTCTTGAGGGTTCTGCAATCACGCGAGCTTCGGAGGCTGGGAGGAACGACGCTGATCGATACGGATGCGCGGATTATCGCGGCATCCAATAAAGATCTCCACAGGGAGGTCAGGGAAGGACGTTTCCGCCTCGATCTCTACTATCGGCTGAATGTCGTTCTTCTTGTCGTTCCTCCGCTTCGAGAGAGAATTCGGGATGTTCCCGTTCTGGTAGAGCAGTTTTCCAGAAGGCTGGCCGCTGCGGATGGCCTCGAGTTGAGAGCGTTCAGTCCCGGCGCCCTCGAACTGTTAGCGGGCTTCAACTGGGAAGGAAATGTTCGCGAGCTGGAGAATGTTGTCGAGCGCCTGCTTCTGCTCTGTGAACGGCGAGTCGTCACCGAAGCTGATGTTCTCGAACACACAAAGGGAACGATTCAGAGGCGGTCGGGAGGGGCAGGAGCTGCATCCGTCGACAGCCTGGAGGAGGTCAAGCGGGCTCACGTTATCCGGGTTCTCCGTCGCAACGGAGGCAACAGGATGCTCACCTCCAGCCAGCTTGGAATCAACGTCAAGACCCTCTACAACCTCGTTCGTCGCTTCGAGATCGAGGTCTGAGGTCCGCAGGAGCCGCGGCTGCCAGGCTCAGATCGCCGAGGCCAGGGATAGCCCCAGCTCGCAGCCAAGCAGGTATTCCCGGATGTCGGCATACTCTCGCAGGGTGTGGGCGTTGTGCTGGCCGGCGCCTAGCGTCACGGTTGGGATGCCCTTGCGGTTGAGCCAGTTGGCGTCAAGGCCGCCATTGGCGATGACCAGCCTGGGCTCGAGGCCGAGCTTCTTGACCGCATCCTGCGTCCGGCGTACAACCGGCGAGTCGCTCTTCATCTCGAAAGAATGGTAGTCTCTTGCGATGTTGAACTTGACGCTCCCGCTTTCTCCCGCGGTGTTTTTAACCGAGGCGGCGGCCGCTTCAAATGAGCGGCGATAGGCCTCGGTGATGCGGTCGAGGAAGGCCGCATCATGGCTGCGGCATTCTCCGCGGAGCACCATGAGATCCGTTACCTGGTTGGTGGCCTCGCCGCCCTGCATGGGGCCGACATTGGAGGTCCCGGTTTTTTTACCTTTTCGGACGTCTCCAAAAAAACCTTTCGCGGCGATCTCGGAGATGGCTTTGCTGGTGATGAGGACCGCTGACACGCCGTCCTCAGGATGCACGCCGGCGTGGGAGGAGATGCCTCGGACCTCGGCTTGCCAGCGATCGGCTCCTGTCGCGCCGATGATGATCGCGGCCGGGTCACCTCCATCGTAATTGAAGCCCATGGCCGGCTTGCCCAGGTCGCTGGACTTGACCTGCCGCGCTCCTCTCAGGCCGACCTCCTCACCAACGGTAAAGAGAAACGTCAGCGGGGGGTGGGGGAGCTTCTCATGGAGGAGAGTCTCGACGATAGTCACCAGGCAACTCACCGCCGTACGATTGTCTCCGCCGAGGGCCGTCCTGGTCCGTGGGACGATCCTGTTGCCGCGCCGGACGGGGATCGTTCCTCTGCAGAGCGGCACGGTATCCATGTGGCCCGAGAAGAGCCGGCGAGGTCCCCTGGTGGTGCCCGGCAGCTTGACGATCAGGTTGCCAACCTCGTAACCATCGCCGATTTTTTTATGGGCATCGTCGTGGCGCAGCCAGGATTTCTTGCAGCCGCATTTGATGAGCTTCGCAATGACCAGCGCTGCGACAGCGGCTTCCCCGCCGCTGGGACCGGGAACCTTCAAGAGGTCCATCAGGTGCCTGATGGCAAGAGCTCTCTTGATCATTCGAGGAGGCTGAAGGTGAGGTGCTGAGGCGCGTTGTCGCGAGTGATGGTCAGGCTGAAGCTGCCGCCGGCCTGGATCTTGTCAATCATCTCGAGCGCCTGGGTACGGTAGTTAAGGGTATTTTCTCCAGTGAACTCCCACCGCTCTCCATTGATGAGCTCGATGGTGTCGCCAGATTCGAGCCCGACGACCGAGCGCAGCAGCGAGCCTTCCTTGATATTGGTCAGTTCCAGGCTATGGCTGAAATCTTTCTTGCTGATCTTTACCCTGCTCCCGGCCATCTTCAACTCCGGCAGCCAGTTGCTTTCGTTTTTAATAAAGTCGAAGCTCCGCTTCTGAATCTGCATGTACTTGACCTGGATGTCCTTCGCCGAGATGCGCCTCCCAATCAAGGCCTTGTTGAGCTTATCCTTGATGTTGTTTTTTTCGGCGGTTTTCTTGTTGGCCGTCAACGGGGTTTGCTTCGAGCCTTCCTTTGGGGTGGTCAGCTTCTTGGGGGGGGCGGTGGTGATGACCGAATCAGGGATGAACTCTCTCGGGTCGGTGTCGGGGACCGGTCTCCAGGCGTAGAGTACGGAGACGCCGAGAAGGGCTACGCCGCAGATTCCGTAGATGATCTTTTCAATTTTATCAAGCATGCTGAATTGGCTCTGTTCCAGAGGACATCAGGAATTTTTCAAGGTACCACTAGAGTACCCTGAGAAGAGGAGTTCGATAATAAAGTATCGAAAAAACTGGCCTCAGCCTTGCCGCTTTTCCGTAATTTCTCGGATGTTAGCCGGTAGACCGATTTCTAGGACATGTATTTGTCCGGTAATGTCAGGTCCTCGTTCGCGAAAGAACCCGGTTTTAGCGGCGGCGAAGGTGATGGTGTGGCTTGCCGGAGCGCAGCTTCCAAGGATTGTACCGAGGCGGCCATCGAGTCCTGTGGGGATGTCGAGGGAGATGATGGGCTGTTTACTTTGCGAGAGGGCCTCGACCCAGGCCAGGATGGAACCCTCCAACGGTCGGCTCAGACCGGTTCCCAGGAGGGCGTCGATCGCGGTGAAGCCGGCAGCGCGTTCGAGGAACCGCCCAGGCCCGGCCTCGCCGGGCGAGGAGATCGGGATTCCCATTCGTTCAATCACGCCCAGGTTGATGCCGGCATCAGATGTCCGGCCCAGGTTCTCCGGGGCAAAGCAGAGGCAGACCTCTACCGCGAAGCCTGAGTTGTACAGATGCCGGGCCACGACATAGCCGTCCCCGCCGTTGTTGCCGGGACCGCAAAGGATGATGAAAGGGGGGGGGCAGCCTTTTTCGCTCAGCCCGGAGATGATCCTGGCGGCTCCCGCCCCGGCGTTTTCCATGAGAGCGATTCCGGGAATTCCGTATTCTTCGATAGCCAGGCGGTCCCACTCACGAAGCGTTGCTGGGTTTTCAGAGCGCATCTCTTTCATTCGATCGTGCTGAACTTTGCTTTGAGCCCCTCTTATGACTTGCGAGAGGTAAAAACAGGTCTGTAGCGATAGTAGACCTCGAGGGTGAGCACATTGATCGCCGTTGAGTAGATCCGGCCTCCGCTTCGGCCGATCCAGCTGGGCTCGGGGTCCCAACTGCCTGAGATGTGGGCTTCCCGCCGCTGCAGCGGAAGGGTCGTTCGTTGCAGCAGGGTGTTCCACGCTTCCCATGTCTTGCCTCCTACATTGAAGAGAGCCAGGGTCGCCGCGTACCAGTAGTAGTAGGACTGGTAGTTCAATTCCCAGCTGACCAGCTTCTTTCCTTCCGGCGGATTCCCCTGGACCAGGTGCGCAATGGCCTTCCTGGCTCTTGAGTCGGAGGAGGTGCCGCCGCTGTAGAGATGGGAGAGAAGGGCGACGGCAACCATGTTGGCCCCCTTGCGGCCGGCCTCCGGGTCGATGTTGGCATAGATCCCATAGCCGCTCTTGGTGAAGGCGCGATTGATGAAATGCCTGATGTTCTGACGGACTTTCGCGGGAATGCGAACGCCCGCCTTTTCCGACGCTCGCAGGGCCATCACTTGCCAACCACTAATGGAGAGGTCGTTTCGACCGGTTTTCGCGGTGGTGTAGTCCCATCCTCCACCAGGCTGCTGGGAGGCGAAGGTGTATTCCAGGGCGCTCTCCAGGCTGTCCTTGTATTCGGAATCGCGGGTCATGGCGTAGGCCTCGGCTATGGCCAGGGTCACCAGGGAGTGATTATAGAAATACTTGTCACCTGGCGGGTGGAAGCTACCGATACCGTTTTGCGCGTCTACCAGGTTCTGTAGGGCCTTGGTGACGTGGCGTCGGTAGGGACCCTCCCTATTGGGCGAGTGGCCTGATCCGAGGAAGGCGAGTGTCGCGAGGGCCGATGTTCCCAGGTCAAATTCCACCAGTCCCTGTCCTTTGCACTTGGGATGATTGCGGCAGTGTCGCTGGTAATCTTTCGCATCCCAGCCGCCGTCGGAATCCTGGTGAGCCGCCAGCCAGCGGAGCCCCATGTCGACGGCGTTCTCGGTACGGCCGTTGCCTCCGTAGCGCTGCAGCGCTACCAGCTTGGCATCTCGGCCCCGCGAGCCAAGCGCTCCACCGCCAATCTTCGAGCCTCCTGCCAGGCCAGGCGGGGATGCGCCCAGTCCAAGCGGCGGAGCCTTCCTGAACTGTCGCAGGCTCCTCGTGTCCGGCCTGCTCTTTTCTCGCTTCGGCTTGGGAGGAGCCTTCTTTTCCACCCGGGCGATTTCCTTTACTGGAGGTTTCTTTTGAGGCTTGGGCTTGGCCGGCTTTTCGGAAGGTTTCTCAGGCTCTTCCTTTTTCTGTTTTACGGGCTGCGGCTTATCTGTTTCGCCGGGCTTCTTTATAGGCGGCAGTTTTTTCGGGGCGAGACGTATCGAGACGATGAACTCCCTTGGTTTCGGCGGAGTCGGTTTCTCAAATAGCCAGGAGATCAGGAGCAGGCCGACGGTGAGATGGAAAACAATTGAAACGCTCATGGCCAACAGACTCGTCAGCTTCGGGTACCTGCGGCGGAAGGAAATATGCTGGAGTGGAGCCAGGTTGGAGGAGCGGGGATGGCCCATTGGCGGTCGACGGGAAGGTCTACGATTAAGCTCACTCCTCTTCAATGAAGAGAACAGTCGGGAGAAGAACTCCCGTTCGCGTTCGAAGAGGATTTTAAAGCTGCGTGACATCTTCCAGGATGGGCATGGCGGGTTGCTGTTAGAGAAAAAAAACTTACATCGCGAATCCTCTACTGCATTGTAAGCCATCTGTTTCGACTCTGCCCACATTTGCGGGTTAGGGGCAGGTTGGGGTGCTTTGACCCCAGCAGCTTTTGTACATCTTTTTGGCAGATGGGACGAAATGGATACACTTACTCGCTATTTTTGCATTGGAAGTCCCGTAACGGGTCATCCAGATTCCCATAAACTGTTTAGGTTATAATGCTTAGTAGAAGACTACTAAATTGCGGGTGCCGGAACGGCAATTGCGAGATGAAGGTGTGTATCCTTAATGTCCTGACCTTAAGGATTTTAGCCGGAGCTGACCCCCGCAAGGTTAGAGCTTACATGCTTTAAGGATCTGGAGTCACTGCTTTGGCCCTGGGCCGGCTTCCGGTTCTTTCTAAGGAAAAGGGGGTTTTCAAACCCACAGTGGAGAGTTAACATCGACTACTTGGTGTGCGTTCCTAATTTCTTGCGGCGTCCATTTGTCGTGTGGAAAAACAGGGTCTTTAGCGTATGCCTGAATAGAACTGAAATAGAAATATCTTCTTTATTACTCCCTGGCTGTTTCCTGGGATTTTCCGGTTCAGGTAAAAACCGGCAGATCCTGAGAGGGAAGATGTTTAGAGGCCTCTGACGGGAAGCGATTCTCTTCGGACGCTCTCTTTGCTGAAGCCCGATTTCTTGAATGGGAAATGGAAACGGCAGTTTGGTTAAACTTTATAAATCCGTAAGAAATGGCAGTTTACTGCCGGCAAGTAGCTGAAATAAGGAGTCTGGGGTATCCATGAACCGGAATAGCCTCTTCATTATCATCGCCCTATTGGGGGCTTCTCTCTTCGTCGGGGGGTGCGATCTCTCCTGGGACCAGTCGAGTAGTGGAGGAGGGGGCTTCCCTTGGGAAGACCCGGATCCCGTGATCGGCGATCTTACCGCCTGTGTTTTGCTCAACTACGAGCGCGTAGGGGTGGGCAACGACGAGGATCCCCTCTGCCCGGGAACCATTATCCGTCTCAACGGATTTAATTTCGCCGATGAGCTCAACGACCACCAGGTTCTCTTCTCCGGAGGCAACGGAGCGATCGAAGGCATGCCGCTTGATGTGGTCAATCTTCGTGTGGATGCAAACAGCGCCACCGTTGAGTCCTATCTCGAGGTCATTGTTCCCAATGGCGTGACCACTGGCAATATCGAACTGCTCTGCCACGGCGTGTCAGCCGGGGCCGTCGGCTTTGACGCATGCCCCGCGATCTACGCCGTTACGCTCGGAGCGAATGAAGAAGATGAATACGTTGTCTACACGCCGTTGCTCTCACGTTTCCAGGAGAACAGCCGGGTCAACGTTTACGGTATCAATCTCACCGACGTAGCCTATCTTGATCTTGATGATGGCGGCGGCAACACCGCCCGCGTGCCTGCGAGCACCTTTATTCGCAACCAGGCGACCGGAGCTTTTGTTCCCGGCGGCGTTCCTTCCGGCTATGAATCCTTTTCATTCGTGCTCAATGATGGGACCACGGGCAATAACAACTTCTCTTTCCCTTTCGCTTTGCCGCGCGAGAATCTCGGCATTGTCGCCAAGAGCAGCTCGGGCTCTTCGAACAGGGTAGAGATCCCGGTCGCCAATGAGAACCTCATCGAGGTCATCGGAGCGGTTGTCAACGGAATGCGCCCCCCCACCGGGATAGCGACCGGATCCGTCCAGGTCGACTACACCTGCTACGAGCTGGTGGTCAATGCATCCTATACCATGGAGTTTGAATGGGCTGTCGACAATCCCCTCGGGGAACTCGAGTGGCAGCCGGCCAAGCCGCGCGACGAAGATCCTGCGAATGACGGCAAGTTTGAGATTACCTGCGGAACGATTCAGCATAAGTACCCCGGTAAGCGCATGCTGCCTTCCGGCGGTCTCCAACGGACCTTCGTGTGGGACGCCCAATGCGATCCTCTTTTCAGGGAATTGAATGAGACTGTAGAGGGAGGCATCTCTCCCCAGAGATTCTGGACGGTTCATTTCCGGGTTCGTCCCGTACCCGATGCGGGTGACCGCGATTTCAATTCGCATACCTTCATGGGCCCCTCGTTTATCTATTACTGGCTCGAAGATCGCCCGGAAGATCCGGTTCCCGACTGGAGATCCGCTGAGATCACGGAATCGTTCGATAACGATACGAACCTGGACAGGAACGAGACCGATGCCAGCTGGGGCGCTCCCTACAACCCCGGTCTTCTCGAGGGCCGGACCGCGACAGATGATGACTACCAGTTTGGCCAGGGCCTTTCCCAGGTCGATCTGGAGGTGCTGCCGACGGAAAATTTCCTCGATCCTGATACGATCACCGGTCAGTACTATCTCATCGATACCGATCGTCTCAATCTTACCCATATTCTTCTCAGGAACGTCGCTCTCGAGGGAGAGCCCGCGGTCATAGTCGAGGAGTCCAGCACCGTCATTCTGACTGATGATGGCACTCCAGATGGCAACAGGGTGGGTAATCCCGGAGAAGAATTCGGTGAATTTCACTTTGCGAATTTCACCATCTCCCCACAAACCACGGTTTTTGTGCAGGGGGTCAATCCCCTGGTTATTCGCTGCTCCGGAGGCGACAACAGCGCTTCCGATACCGATCCGGTTTTTACCGTCCTCGGTCTTCTTGATCTTAACGGCGGTGCCGGAGCGGATGGTTCGCTTGTCGGCGGTTCCGGAGGCCAGGGAACGGCTGGCGGCGGCGATGGCGGAGATGGAGCTCTCATGCAGCTCACTGGAGCGGCCTCTGCAGCCGTTCAGCTTCTCGAGCCTGCCCTGGGCGGCGCTAACGGCGGCGGCGGCGGCGGAACGACCCCGGCCGCGGTCAACCCTGACACGGCCCGCAACTCAACCTTTGCCGGCGCGCCTGGAGGCGGAGGCGGGCATCGAGTTCGCGGTGGCGACGGTGATTACGGTACAACGAACATTTCAGGCTTTATCCAGCCGCGTGTAGGCAAGGGAGGAGCTGCTCGAGGCAACGCTCTGCAGATCCCCCTCACCTCCGGCTCCGGTGGCGGCGGCGGCGGGGCCAGCCTCTCCCGCGTCTCCATGGGCGCCGAGTTCGCCTCGACAGGCGGCGGCGGTGGTGGTGGTGGTGGTGGATCCATGCGGCTTACCGCCCGCGGCAGCGTTGTCGTCATCGGATCCATCCAGGCCAATGGCGGCGCCGCCGGTTCCGGTAGGGTTCCTCCTGGAGAGGCGCCCGCGGGCACCACGAATGGCGGGGCCGGAGGAGGCGGCAGCGGTGGTTCGATTCATTTGCGAGCCACGGGTTCCGTTGATGTCACCAGCTGTGACAGCCTTCAGGTAAACGGCGGCGCGGCCGGCAGCGGTGGACCCTCCAACGGGCAAAACCGCTCGGGTGGCTCAGGCACTGGAGGCGATGGGTTCATTCGTCTCGAGAGCGGAACTGGAGGAACTCCTTTCTGCATGACCTTGCAGGCCACTACGCGTCTTACCTCGACCCTGAGTGGATCCAATAACCGTAACCAGTCGATCCGCGTGCAATCTACCCAGGCGTTCCCGTCTTCGGGATTCGTCAAGATTGATGAGGAGGTCATTGGTTACGGCGGAAAGACGACAAATACCTTCACAGGTCTTAGCCGGGCGGTCCAGGGCACGAGAACATCTCACACCTCGAATACGACCGTATTCGTTTATCCAAGCACCATCGAGCCAGCCACAGATCCCGCCGTGCTCGAGAACGGTGGCTTTATCGAGGCGTCTGAAGAACCCTCCTTCGGCCGCGGCAGAGATGGAGTGGTTCACCTTCGGTTTATCCAGAGTCTCGATCCGAATACTGGAGAGATCCTCCTGGATGAAACCACGGGTCGTCCCATCTCGGTCTGGACTTTCGATACGACTACGAGCATCCTGCGCTCCCCCGTTGGAAATATCGTCAAGGAAACCCGGGAGTCGGATCTCAACCCTGGCTTCCTGGATCTCTCGGCGCTTATTATCGACGAGGATGTTGTCCTGAGGGCGACAGGTCCCAATCCGTTGACCATCTCGGTAAAAGACTATGCCGAGATCGCCGGGACGATCGACACATCCGGCGGCGTCGGCGGCGCGCTCCGCTTTATCGAGGGAGGAGAGACTCCCCTGTTCGGTCGTGGCGGAGTGCCCGGAGCCGGCGGCGGAACCGGCGGCGCGGGCGGAATGATCTC
>DODI01000531.1:0-120 GCA_003509045.1 Planctomycetota bacterium
CCCCTTGGTCTTGATATCATCCTGAGTCATCCCCAACCGTTCACCGCTCGCAAGACGGATCTGCTCCTTGATCAGATCGATTCCAGTGACCATCTCGGTAACCGGATGCTCAACCTGGAT
>DODI01000531.1:140-4484 GCA_003509045.1 Planctomycetota bacterium
ACGATCAGCTTGGCGATCATCGAATCATAATTGGGAGGGACCGTGTAGCCACTGTAGACATGGCTGTCGAGCCGGACCCCGAAGCCGCCCGGAGCGCGAAATTTCTCGATCGTTCCGGGGCAGGGCCTGAAATCATCTTCTGGATTCTCTGCATTGATACGGCACTCGATGGCCACCCCCTTCACCTGGATATCATCCTGGGTCATTCCCAGGGGCTCCCCGCTGGCGAGACGAATCTGTTCCCTGATCAGGTCAATGCCCGTGACCATCTCGGTAACAGGATGCTCAACCTGGATTCGGGTGTTCACCTCGATGAAGTAGAAGTTGAAGTCCCTGTCGACGATAAACTCCACCGTGCCGGCATTCGTATAGCCGGCTGCTTTCACCAGCTTCTTCGCCGCAACTCCCATCTCGTCCCGAACTTCCGGAGGCAACCCCGGCGAGGGCGACTCCTCGATCAGTTTCTGATGCCTGCGCTGGAGACTGCAATCACGCTCGCCAAGATGAACCACCTCGCCATGGTTATCAGCGAGGATCTGGATCTCCACATGCCGGGGCTTCTCCATGTACTTCTCGAGATAAACATCCGGATTATTGAAGGCCGTCTCGGCCTCGGTCTTCGCCTGCGAGTAGCCGTTCTTCAGGGTGATGTCATTGTGGGCGACCCGCATACCCCGGCCGCCACCGCCGGCTACCGCCTTCACAATCACGGGGTAGCCGATCTCCTGGGCGACCTTGAGAGCTTCATCTTCGTTCTCGAGGATACCCGTTGAACCCGGCACGCAGGGTACTCCGACCTCCCTGGCGAGCTCCCGCGCCTTGCCCTTGTCGCCAAGAAAGGCGATGGCCTCAACACCGGGACCGATGAACTCGATATGGGATGACTTACAGATCTCGGCGAACTGGACATTCTCTGCAAGAAAACCGTAGCCGGGATGGATCGCATCCACATCCTCCACCTCGGCCGCGGCGATGATCCGCGAGATGTCCAGGTAGCTCTGCTGGCTTGGACCCGGCCCGATACAGACGGTACGGTCGGCAAGATCAAGGTAGCCGGCGCCCGAATCGGCCACCGAGTGAACGATAACCGATTCAATTCCCAACTCCCTGCAGGCGCGCAGGATACGAAGGGCAATTTCGCCACGATTGGCGATGAGTATCCGAGAGAATTTCTTCACGAGATCTCGATCTTGAACAGGGGCTGGTCGAATTCAACCGCGCTGCCGTTTTCGACAAGAATCTCACGAACGACCCCGCTGACTCCGGCTGTGATCTCATTCATGACCTTCATCGCCTCCACGATGCACAGAACGGTATCCTCATCGACTCGATCTCCCTCGCTGACAAACGAATCGGCCTCAGGGCTGGGTGAGCGGTAGAAGCTCCCTACGAGCGGAGAGGGGACCTTGTGCAGCTCATCATCTTCTTCAGCGGCCTCCGGGTCACCCCCAGCATCGGAACCTGGAGTTGCAGCTGGAGACACAGCCGGAAAAGCACCCTGGATTGCCATGGGAGCGGCTGAAATATGAGGCTCGGTCTTGCGAAGACGTATCTTCTGACCTTCCTCTTCGAGCTCCACCTCAGCGAGGTCATGGCTCTTCATCAGATCCAAGAGCTCTTTAAGCTCCTTGACGTACTTGGGGAGATCCATAGTGAAGCATCTCATTGCCGGCGACAACTGAATCAACTGTCGCAGTATTTGTCATAAGTGTCTATTTTAAAATATCTTACAAATTACAATGCGGGCAAAATTCTAGGCAGCGTCCATGATATTGTCAAGTGAATTCCCGGTCTCAGAAGCCCGGTAAAAGCCGGATAGGCCTCCCATGGCAGCCCTGTCGCCTTTTAAGGTCAGTTATCCGGATTTTCCAAGATGTCATCGCCGGGCTCAGCCGTCGAGCCGGGCTCGCCTGCCTGCTCCTGGACTTCCTCTCCAGGAGCCTCTTCCTCTTTCTCCTTGCTGGCCAATTCAAGCTTCTCAAGCTCGCCCTCAGCCAGTTTGATATCGGCAAGAAGTTCCTTCACCGCCGGGTCCTCGAGCTTATAGGGCGGATCGCCCATGCCCCGCAATTCCCTGTCCACCACCCGGCCGAGCTCTTCTCTCGCCTGGCGAAGCCTGCGACGCCAATCCTGTTTGTCCAGGATCGCCTCACCCTTCTCGCCGATCGAAGACCCGATGTCCCGAGCTTTCTGCAGGCCATCACCAACGCTGCGCCCGACCTTCTCCCAGAATGAACCAGCCATAGCTACCATCACCTTTCGGAACCAAAGCAGTCAAAAACGATGAACACAGCTTCAGCAAATAGCGAACGCCTGTCAAGCTATCAAACCGATCAGGGCGAGAAGAGCGAAGCCCATCCAGGAGAAAAAGCTCGGACCTATTCGCTCTCCTGCAGCTTAACGGTAACGATCTTCTCTTTTCCAGCCCGGAGTATTTTAACCTTCACCCGGTCACCACCCTTGAATTTCTCGAGCGCGTTCAGAAGATCGTCTTCGTCATCCACAGTCTCACCCGCGACGCATAGGATCACATCACCCAGGGCGATCCTTCCGTTCCCTATCTCTCGAATACCCCGCAGCCCGGCTTCCGCCGCACCCGAGCTCTTCGCAACATTTCGGATCGCCACGCCTCTTTCGATGTCCAGGTAGCGAGCCTGTTCGTCACTGAAATTATAGACCCCCAGGGCGGGACGCCTGACCTTGCCGAAGCGAATGAGCTGATCGACAACCCGGCTGACCGTATTCACAGGAATAGCGAAGCCAACACCGGAGTTACTCCTGCTGCCGCTGATGATGGTCGTGTTGACCCCGACCAATTGACCGCTCGAATTGAGCAGGGGGCCGCCCGAATTCCCCGGGTTGATGGCCGCATCGGTCTGGATCGCAGAGGTGATCGTCCGCCCGGTGAGCGAACGAAACTCCCGGCCGAGAGCGCTGATGATTCCCTTGGAGAGGCTCCTGTCGAGCCCGAAGGGATTGCCGATCGCCAGGGCCATCATCCCCACCTTCAGGCTGTCGGAGCGGCCAACCGACAGCGGGTAGAGACTCGCGGCTGGCACATCCACCTTCAATACCGCCAGGTCCTTGTCCATCGCGACTCCCACCACGCTGGCCCGGTAGCTCGTCTTAGAGTCAAAGCTGACGATGATGGAGTCCGCCCCGGCAATCACATGGTAGTTGGTTACGATATGACCCTTCTTATCCCAGACAAAGCCGCTGCCGCTTCCCTGGGAAACCTCTCGGCTGGTATTGAAGAAAAAGCTGCGCTTGATGGCTGCATTGGTGATAAATACGACGGACCGCGAGGCCTTCTCGAAAAGCTTCACCAGGTGCTCTTCCTCCGGGCGCAGAGCCGACTGGGCCGCAGCTGGGGGAAGCTCCGCCAACCCGCCGAAGAGGTCCGCGACAGGCGCTACGCTGGATATAGCGCCGCAAAAAAAGATCGCAAAAAGCATGCCCCCCGTCCCAGCGAGCGCAATCCGCGTGACAAATCTCCCCATAGCAGATCTCCGATTCTGTTCAATTCTGACGGCCTGTTATTGACTTGATTTTATTCTAATGCGAACCGTTCCTAAAACATCAGGGTTGACCGTTTTTTCCTGAGAAAAGACCGAGACAAGCTCACTGGATCAAGAAAGACCGGGAGCAGTTGCGATTCGATCTTTACACCGCGTGCTGATAAGCTGGGAGGCCTGCCCGTGCGCAACCAACCAACAAACGGACCAAGGCGATGTACCTGGCTGACCTGACGACCACGGATGTAGACAAGCTCGACCGGCGGCTGCCGGTGATCATTCCCTTCGCCGCGATTGAACAGCACGGCCCCCACCTGCCGACAGGAACCGACACCTTCATCACCGAGGGTCTGCTGCGACGACTCGACGCTCGGAACCCCGACAACATCCTCTGGCTCCCTGTGCAGAGGTTCGGATCCTCTTCCCATCACATGCCCTTCATCGGAAGTCTGACCCTGACGAGCAGGACCTTTCTCGACACGGCGCGAGAGCTGGTGGAGTGCTTCTTTGCCCACGGCTTCACGCGCTTCATCCTGCTCAACGGCCATGGCGGGAACCAGGCCCTGCTGAACGTCGCGGTGCAGGAGGCGCGCCTCGGAGCCGGGAACGTGACAGCGGATGAAGCTCGCTCCGACATGAAGATCATCCACGCCACCTACTGGGTTCTTGCCGCCAAACGATTTGGAGAAATTCGCGAGTCAGCTCCGGGCGGCATGGGACACGCGGGAGAGATGGAGACCTCGGTGATGCTGGCCCTGCACCCTGAGCTGGTCAGAACAGATTCCCTCGAGCCTGATGGGGAAGAGCAGCGCTGCAGGTTTGACCACAA
>DODI01000018.1:0-4082 GCA_003509045.1 Planctomycetota bacterium
GCTTCGCGGTCACACCAGTCGTTGAGCACGCCGGCGACGACGGCTGCGCAGGCTCCGGTGCCGCAGGCGAGGGTCTCGCCGCTGCCTCTCTCCCAGACCCTGAAGTCCAGTTCGGTGCGCGAGCGGGGCACGACAAATTCTGTATTCACCCTCTCCGGGAACCAGGGGTGGCTCTCAAAGCGGGGGCCCCATTCCTCCAGGAGCAGCTGGCCGAGCTCCGGCAGCTCGACGCCTTCGGGGACCCGGGTTTCATCGAGTCGGATGACGGCGTGAGGGTTGCCCATCGAGATGCCGGTAAGCTGAAAAAGCAGGCCTTCGATCTCCAGCGGGATGCCGATGGCCACCTCCTCCGCGTCTTCGCCATCGGCCAACGGGATCTCGCCCCGCTTCAGGCCAGGGGCGCCCATATCGACCGTCACCTCGTTGACCTTGCCATCTGCGCTCGTCTCGATCAGCAGCTTTTTTGTTCCGGCATCGGTCTCCACCTGGAGCTCTCGATCTTCGGCGATCCCGTGGTCATGGACGTACTTGGCAACACAGCGGATCCCGTTGCCGCACATCTGTCCGCGACTTCCGTCCGCATTGTACATCTCCATGCGGCAGTGGCTCCCAGCTTCGCTTGGCGGCTGGATGAGGATCAGGCCGTCGGAGCCGATTCCGAAGTTCCTGTCGGAGACCTTCCTGGAGAGTTCGGCGGGATCTTCGATGGTCGTTTCAAAGCCGTTGATATAGACGTAATCGTTGCCGAGGCCGTGCATCTTGGTGAATTTCACAGTCATGCCCGGCATCTTAGCGGAAAAAATCGTCGATCAGACTATTTTTTGCACCTGAGTGGCGTGGGGAGGATCGTCTAAACTGACAGGACACCGTTTTTTATTAAGGCTATGGACAATGATGTGTTTTTCAGAGGGCAGGTCGCGCTGGGGCAGGGGTCTTGTTCCGTTTGTGCTGGCGGCCGTGCTGTTGCAGCCAGGCGGTTCTATAGACGCCCTTCAGGATGAAAAACCCGCCGAGGGCGGGGTGAAAAAGAAGAAGTCGCCCATTCCAGAGCTCGCGGCTGACCAGCTTCCGAAGCGGACGCGAGCGCGTCCCGACCCTGCTAAGTCCCAGGTCGAGCTCGATGCGATCCACGTCACCATCGTTGAGATGGCCCAGACAATGGCCGGCAAACGCTACACTCCGCAGACGAGGGTGGTGCAGAACTATCTTGGCGAGTATCTCCGGCGGGCGGGCTACAGGATTGTCGAGAATCCTGCCAAGGCCCGCTACCGGGTCAGCGGCAAGATCTCGACGATCTTCGATACGGAGCTTATCCTCCGCAACAAGATCATCGCCTGGAAGTATGCCGGGACCATCACCGCCAAGCTGCAGGATGCCAACGGCAAGGTTCTCCAGGAGATGGACATTCCCGAGGTCTTTCGACTGAACGTTAAGAGTGAAAAGTCGGCGATCTGGGATCTGCGCCGCTTCCTGGCTCATGTTATCTATTCCGAAGTCTGCCTGAAGGGAGATGAACTGACCGACAGAAGAATCGTCAAGCTCATCGAGTCTCTTGCCGTCGACTCTTTTGACCAGGTGGAGGATATCGAGGCATCCGCAGTTGTCGAGAAGCTGGCGGGCCACGGCCTCGAGGCGGTTCCCTATCTTCTGCAGGCGCTGACTGATACTCGGACCGTTATGGTCAAGGCGGCCTACCCGGGGCTGAAGGTGCCGACCGATCTGAAGATTTACCATCTCGCCGACAAGGCCCTGGAGGAGATCTTTCAGAAGGTGAGCAGGATGGAACTGAAGACGCCCCCGCAGCTTCGCTTCTATATCATCGCAGGATGGGAAAACGAGTGGCGGCGCTTCTGTAAGCCTTTCCGGGAATCTCCCGAGGCCGACCGTCGCAAGCACGCCCTGCTGAAAAAATCGGCGGGCGCCGTACAGGAGAAAAATTTCCGGGTTCTCGATTTCTCCCTCTACGGGAAAAAACCCGGCAAGGGCAAGGCCGGGGAGCCGAAAGAGGCCGATAAAGAGTCCTCGGAGGATAAGGCGGAGCCGGAAAAGCAGCCCTGAGCCTAAAAGCGCTGCTTTTTTACAAGTCCTCTGATCGGGCTGTGTTGCAGTCTTCCTTCGGGACAGATATACTCGTCCGACTGGCTCTGTATTGTAACGATGGCGTGGTAGTGCCTGTTTGAGCTTGCTCACGGTGTCGGCTGCCGCGCTTACCACTAGTCGAACAGTTTGCATCTGGAGGCAAAGAATGGCGGCAACGATTCGGATTCCTACTCCCCTGAGAAAATTCACCGATGGCAAGAGCGAGGTGGATGTCGAGGGCGGCACGGTCCGTGAGATTTTCGATGATGTCGAGAATCGTCACGGCGGCCTGAAGGATAAGATTTTTGACGATGCCGGAGAGGTCCGGCGTTTCATCAATGTATTCGTCAATGGTGAAGATGTTCGCTATGCCGAGGGGCTCGATACCCCGGTGAAGGATGGCGACGAGCTGAGCGTGGTCCCGGCGATTGCCGGTGGGCTGGGCTCCCGGCCCAGGCAGGCCTGAAGTATGGCAGGTAAAAGTTACGACGAGCTGCTCGCTGAGTATCGTGAGAGCATCCCCGAGATGGACCCAGGGCAAGTCGAGGAGACCCTCGGCAACGAGTCCGATATAACCGTCGTCGACGTTCGTGAGTCCGACGAATATCGCGCCGGCCATCTTCCTGGAGCGGTCCAGTTGTCGCGAGGATTTCTCGAGATGCAGGCCGCCAAGAAGCTTCCTGACCAGGATGCCAGGATCATAGCCTATTGCGCCGGCGGCGTTCGGTCGCTCTTCGCGGCGAACTCTCTGCGGGTCCTGGGCTATACCAACGTCACCTCGATGAAGGGCGGCTTCACGCGCTGGAAGCAGAATGGTCATCCGGTCGATGTACCCGAGGCCCTGTCTGACCAGGAGCGTGAGCGCTATGCAAGGCACCTCAGCATCGACGAGGTCGGCGAGGCCGGCCAGCTGTTGATGAAGAAGGCAAAGGTGCTCTGCATCGGTGCCGGCGGCCTGGGTTCTCCAGCCGCCTTCTACCTGGCCGCGGCCGGAATTGGTACTCTCGGAATCGTTGATTACGATGTCGTTGATCTGACCAACCTGCAGCGCCAGATTCTCCACACCAATGCCAGGGTGGGGGATCCCAAGACGGACTCGGCGAAGGATACGCTCCTCGCTCTGAATCCCGATATCGAGGTCGTTACCCATAACGACCGTGTTCATTCGACCAATGTCGACGAGCTGTTTGAGGGCTACGACATCATCGTCGATGGCTGCGACAATTTTCCGACCAGGTATCTCGTCAACGATGCCTGCTGCAAGCACGGCATTCCGAATGTGCATGGCTCCATCTATCGTTTTGAGGGCCAGGCGACCGTTTTCTGGCCCGGCAAGGGGCCCTGCTACCGCTGCCTGTTCCCTGAGCCTCCGCCGCCAGAGATGGCACCTTCCTGCGCCGAGGCGGGAGTCCTGGGAGTCCTGCCGGGCGTTATCGGGGTGCTTGAGGCGATCGAGGTGATCAAGATCATCCTGGGTAAGGGCGATCTGCTCACCGGCAGGCTGTTGACCTACGATGCTCTCGAGGCCAGGTTTCGTGAACTGAAGATCCAGGCCGATCCCGACTGCAATTATTGCGGTGAGGGGAAGGAATTCCCCGGCTACACCGACTACGCCCATTTCTGCGGCGTTTGAGGAGTGAAGCGCCTTTGTCGACACTTCCCGAGGAATTTCTGCCCCTGATCGCGGACGCGCCGGGCTTGTCGCTCATCGGCAATACGCCGCTGGTGCCCATCGTCCTGCCCGGCCTCGACAAGCCAGGCGTCGAGGTCTACGCCAAGGTCGAGTACTTCAATCCCGGCGGGTCGATCAAGGATCGCCCTGTGCTCTGGATGCTGCTCAGCGCCATTCTCGATGGCCGTCTTACGCGCGAGCGTACGGTGTTGGACTCGAGCTCTGGCAACGCAGGTATCGCCTACGCGATGATCGGCGGCGCGCTGGGCTACAAGGTCAAGCTTGTCGTGCCCGAGAACGCTTCCGAGGAGCGCAAGAAACGAATCCTCGC
>DODI01000018.1:4504-7729 GCA_003509045.1 Planctomycetota bacterium
AAGTATTTCTTCTGTGATCAGTACAGCAACGAGAGCAATTGGCAGGCTCACTATAATATGACAGCGGTCGAGATCCTCGAGCAGACCGATCGCAGGGTTACCCACTTTGTTGGCGGAGTCGGGACCGGAGGTACGATCACCGGAGTCGGGCGCCGTCTGAAGGAAGAGCTTCCGGAGGTCGAGGTTACCATGATTCTCCCCGATGCCTTCCCCGGCATCGAGGGGCTCAAGCCCATGGAGACGGAGGACGATATTGTTCCCGAGATCTTCGATGAATCGGTTGTCGACCGGAAGGTACAGGTGAATATCGAGCAGGCCTACGATATGTGCCAAGCTCTGGCTCGCGCGGGTTTTTTCGTCGGACAATCATCCGGCGGTTATCTTCGAGGAGTCCAGGATGTCGTGGAGAGGATCGACGAAGGGGTCGTCGTTACCGTTCTCAACGATATCGGTGAGCGATATTTCAGCACCAGCCTCTGGGGTTGAGATGCCGCTGCCTCTCTTTTTTTCTCTTTACGGTCATGACTTTCCTCCAGTTTGAGAAAAAAGTCCGCTTCGGCCAGACCCCCCATTCTGTAACTCTTTTGACTGTAAAGTGTTCCGTTAATATTTGTCGAATAGAGCGGAGCCTGATGAGAAAGTTGCATTCTCATCGGAAACAGTTGAGCATATAGCCTCACTCGGCTTCTTTTCAGGGGTCGGTGTTTCTTTTTATACGCGCAAACGGAAGGATGGAGCCGTCCCGGGCTCGCAGGGGAGGACGGCAGGAGAAGAAATCGGATGGAGAGCAAAACCAGCGTTCATTCCAGAGCTACCGTGAAGAAGGAAGACCTTCTCTGGGTCTACGATCTCATGGTCAGGGCGCGCGAGTTGGACGAAGCGGAGATACGCCTGAGGCGCCAGGGTGCCTTTCAGTTTCAGCTCAGCTGTTCGGGACACGAGGCCATCCAGGCGGTAGCGGCGAAGCTGCTGAGGCCTGGTAAGGACTGGTTCTATCCCTATTACCGTGATCGTACCTTCGTCTATGGCCTCGGAATGACCCCGGCGGACCTTTTCCGGCAGCCCCTGGGCAAGCGGACGGATCCCAGCTCCGGCGGTCGCCAGATGCCGAATCACTTTGCCGCTCCCGAGCTGAACATCGTCAGCCAGTCCAGCCCCACGGGAACACAGTTCCTGCAGGCGGTCGGTACCGCAGAGGTGAACAAAATTGTCAGGAGCCTGCCGCCGAACCCCTCTCTGCCTCCCTGCAGCGAGGACGAGGTGGTTTACGTCTCCTCCGGAGATGGAGCTACGAGCCAGGGAGATTTTTACGAGGCGATCAGCGCCGCTTCTTTGAACAAGCTTCCCGTACTTTTCGTCATCCAGGACAACGGCTACGCCATCTCGGTTCCAACCGAGGTCCAGACCCCCGGCGCCAGCATCTCCCGCACCTTTTCGGATTTCCCCGGCCTATTTGTTCGCGAGATAGATGGAGTCGATGTTCTCGACTGCTTTGATGGCCTTGGAGAGGCGATCGCTCATTGCCGCAGCGGCAAGGGGCCGGCGCTGGTACATGCGCGCGTGGTCAGGCTGAAGCCGCACTCCGATTCGGACGATGACTCGAGCTACCGGTCGAATTCGGAGAAAGAGGAGGACGAGAAGCGCGACCCTCTGCCTCTCTTTGAACAGCTGATGGTGGAGCAAGGTTTGGTCGATCTCGAGGATGGTGAACGTATCCGGAAGGATGCCCATGACGAGTTCCAGGACATCTACGATACGATCAAGGAAGAGGAGATGCCGGACGCATCGACCGTCTCCCGGTTTATTTACAATCCGGAGATTGTCATCGATAAGGAGAATGTTCCCGTTGTCGGCGGCGAGAAGATCACCATGGTCGAGGCGATCAATCGGGCCCTGGCCACCGAGATGCAGAGAGACCCTCGCGTCGTTGTTTTTGGTGAGGATGTGGCTGATTGTTCAAAGGATCAGAACCTGCCGGACGTTAAGGGAAAAGGCGGGGTTTTCAAGGTTACCCATGGCCTGCAGGCTCGTTTCGGTTCAACCAGGGTCTACAACGTCCCCATCGCCGAATCCGGAATTATTGGCCGGGCCATCGGTATGGCGGCAAGGGGCCTGAGGCCGGTGGTCGAAATACAATTCTTTGATTATATCTGGCCTGCCATGAACCAGATCCGCAGCGAGCTTGCCATGATGCGCTGGCGTTCAAATAACGCTTTCTCCTGTCCGGTTGTCGTTCGCTGCCCGATCGGCGGCTATGTTCGGGGCGGAGCTATTTATCACAGCCAGAGCGCGGAATCGATGTTCTGTCAGTGTCCCGGTTTGCGGGTGGTTATGCCCTCCAACGCCAGGGATGCCATCGGTCTTCTACGCACCGCGATGCGCTGCGGCGATCCGGTCATGTTCTTCGAGCACAAGCATCTTTATCGGCAGCAGTACACCCGTGCTTCCGACCCGGGGGCCGACTATGCCATTCCCCTGGGTAAGGCCGCCACGGTTCGAAAGGGTGAAGATGTGACCGTCGTTACCTACGGAGCCCAGGTCCAGAAATCGCTCGAGGCCGCCGAGCAGTTGGCCAGCGAGGGCTTTGAGGTCGAGGTCATCGATCTGCGCTCCCTGCAGCCTTACGATTGGGAGGCCATCAGCTCCTCCACCCGCCGTACCGGTCGCCTTGTGGTGGCCTACGAGGAGAGCAGGTCTTTCGGTTTTGGTGCGGAGATCGCCGCTCGAGCGGCGCAGGAGCTCTTCAGCTATCTCGATGCTCCGGTCATGCGGGTTTCGGCCAAGGATACCTACGTCGGATTTGCCCAGGAACTCGTCGATGCCTGCCTTCCCCAGGTAGCCGACATCTGCGAGACGCTGCGTCGTTCGGTCAGGTTCTGAGCGTCCGCTGAATTTTTTCAGCGTTCTGCCCGGCATTTTTCCGGTAAAGGTTTGAAGAAGGCATCTGCATGCAGGAGCCCGGAAGACGTTTATCCTTGAGGATTGTGAGGTCTTTCACGAGGCCGCCTGAAACCCATTACGAAAAAAAGGGGCTGGGGGTACTTTTTTTCTGCAATGACCGAGTCCTGAACTTCGTCTGATGGGATGTAAGAAATAAATTAAATCGCGACAGTATTTGTTCTACTCGTGACCGTTTGGTGACAAAAGTTTAGTAGCTTACCGTGGCGAAAGGGCCGAGAGGCCCAAAGCATACCGGAGCCAAAGGGCTTCGGGAGTATCGGAGCC
>DODI01000629.1:0-1582 GCA_003509045.1 Planctomycetota bacterium
GTCCCGGCGGTGGTGGTTTTGAGAAGAGCTTCTCGCTCAAGATCCCCAAGGACAAACCTCTCCATGGGCGCAAGACGGCGTTCAATCTCGACGAGCACTCCTCAGATGGGAAGGAGCGCCTGGCTCATTACATGATGCGCCGCAACGCCGGCTCTTCCCTGCTGCCCTATTTCGATTTTCAGACACTGGTTCGCTTCCAGCTCAATGATGTCAGGACGGGGACCTATGAAGCTCTCGATAAGCCGAACCGCCAGTATATCAATTTCTGGTTTCCAGAATCGGAAGGTCCCTCCGGGGCGCATTACGAGATGGATGACCGCTTCAGCTTCAACGACAGCGGCAATCGGACCGGAAACGCCGAGGGCCGTCTGCTCTTCCCTCCGTACGGAAGTACTGGAGGGGGCAATAATAAGGAAAACTACCGCTGGTACTTCGCTCTGCGCAACAGGAAGACAGAGGACGATTTTACCCCGCTCATAGCGCTTGCCCGGCTGATGGACTCCCGCACCACCTCAAGCACCGCCTTTGACAATTCCGTCTTCTCGATGATGGACGTTGAGGAGGTTCTGCGTGTTCTCGCCATCGTTACCAATATCGATCACTGGGACACCTGGGGCGGACGCCGTGGAAAGAACTGTTATTTTTACAGGGCGCCCTCCGATGGTCTCTGGCGGCTGATCCCCTGGGATCTCGAGCTGACCTTCGGCAATGCCGGGGGAGGAGAATTCTCGACGATGCCATCGAATCCATCAGGGACGATCCCCAATCACTTCAGCGAGGTTACCCGGCTGCTGAATCGCCCCCGCGTGAAGAGGATGTACTACGGGATCCTCAAGGGCATGATTGACAATTTCTTCTACACCGGCGGCAACTCGCCCCTGAGCGCCTATATGTCACAGGTTTCCAGCGCCGGCGTCGGCAGCACCGGCGGCATTTCGAACTTCGTCAATAGTCGAAACGGCTACCTTCGCAGCCGGGTTGACGCAGCCTGCTATCCTGCCGTCCGCTTGCGGATCACGACCAACAGCGGCCGCGACATTACCCATGAGGGAGTCTCGCCCTTCATCGATCTCGATGGGGAATCACCGGCCGATGTTTTCACGCTCTCGCTTTCGAGGAATGGTGAGTTCGTCGAAGACCTGGGCTTCAATTTCTCCACCAGAGATCTTCGCGACTGGAGCATTGACGATATCCCCCTGATGGCCGGCGTCAACGAGATTGAGATTCTCGGCTTTAACGACCGGGGCGAGGTGGTCGATACCGACGCCATCACGGTCACCAGCACAGCTGGCTGGGAGCGCCCCATCATCTCCGCTGCCGAGCCCAATCCAATCGGTCTCGGGGAGCGCCTGGTTATTACGGGAAGCGATTTTCACGAGGGCATCGTGGTGGTTTTCCGCAGCGGCAACGACGAGCTGGAGGTCTCGCCCGGGTTCAATCGCGACAATCCGGGTACGGTGATCTTCCTCGTTCCGGAGAGGGTCGGTCCCGGACTCGCCACGGTCGAGGTTCGCAATGTTGATGGGCAGGTCTCCAACCAGTGGTCCATCGTGGTTCTGCCTCCGGCTCCGCAGTTTATTCG
>DODI01000629.1:1973-8548 GCA_003509045.1 Planctomycetota bacterium
GCCGGAGCGCCGGCGAGCTGCCAGGACGCCCTCGATGCGAACGACGATGGGCGGCTGAATGTGACCGATGCCATCCGCGTCCTTGATTTCCTTTACCGCGGCGGCCGCGCCCCCCTGGCGCCTTACCCCGCACAGGGCAGAGATGCCTCGGATACCGACGAGCTTGGCTGCGAGAGCGGTCTATAGGTTTTTCTCTCTCTCGCCGCGCCCAATGAGCCTAACTTCCGAATATCCTCCAGAGCCTCGAATGCTTGATGCGGCAGTCGAAGATGGCAACAATGGCGCGACCGGCGTGTCTTCGATCGACCTCGTCGGGAGAGAGAAGTGGTGAACTCGCGGGGGAGCTCCCGCGGGAAAGCTGAAGAGAAGAGAGCCCAGGGGAGCATCCTTTGGTGAAGAGCGAAAGCCCCGTGAACGGACCGGCGCTGGTCCATCGCAGGGGAGCCTTAAGAGGCCGGCTGGTCGCATTGAAGGGCATGCGGCTGAGCGTTGGACGAGACCAGGGCAACGATGTCGTGGTCGACAGTCCCGTCGTGTCTACCCGCCACGCGCTCATCTTCCTCGATGAGGAGGGCGGCCGCAGCTGGTTGCTGCGCGACCTTGATTCGAAGAACGGAACCTACCTCAATGGCAGGGAGGTGCTCGAGCATAAGCTGGAGGATGGCGACGTGATCCGGCTCTGCCGTAATGGCCCGGAGTTCGTCTTCGCGGCTACCGGTTCGATCGATTATATGAATGACTCTACGGTCAACTTCAACCCCGCCGATTTCTCCGAGCCGGGGCGGGAGGGGGCGCAGGAGAGAGGGGTCAAGGGCGTCTGCAGGACCCTTGGCCGGGAGCTCGAGCGCTCCTCGCGGAGATCGACAAGGGCGATCCTGTTCAGCGCGGCCGCGGTCTGCGCCGCTCTTTTGCTGGCCGGCTGGTATTTCGCCGGCGGTCCAGTGCGGCTGGCCGGATCTCTCGCGAGCCGTCCGGCTGTCGAGCTTGACCTCGGCCCGATCTACTCGAGCCTCTTTCATTCCTACAGGGAGAAAGGGATCGGTGAGGTCCGGGTCAGGAACACCACCTCAAGAACACTCCAGGCGGCCTGCGTGGATTTCACCCTTGAGGGAGAAGGCCGGGGCTACCTGGTCGAGGGCCTGAAATTTGAACTTCCAGAGCTGGCGCCGGGAGAGACCTGGACTAAAAGACTGAACCCGTTGCTCTCCCGGAAGATCGTGACCGAGAGATCCCTGGAGGTGACCGCGGCCGTCCGCCTGGAGGCGGGCCAGGAGCTGCTGGCCTCGGCCACCAGGGCGATCATCATCTACGACTATCATGTCTTCAACTGGCAGGACCCCAGCAAGGTGGCGGTATTCGTCGATTCAAATGATGCCGCAGTAAAGGCCTTCGTTGATTCTGCCTGGGGGCATCGGCCGGGAGTGTCGCGGTATGAATTTCCTCCCGCACAAATGGTCACGGCGGTGACCCTCCTCAGCGCCCTGAACGGCCATAAGATCAGCTATAAGCCGGATGCGCGGACGCCGGTCTCGGTGTCAGAAGGAACGGAAACCAGCGATCGAATTAACTATCCCGGGGAGACCCTGCTGCGGCGCTCCGGTGATTGCGATGACATCGTCGTGCTGTGCTGCTCGGTGTTGGAGGCGGCCGACATTCCCACCGCGGTGGTGGTCGGTCCGAGCCATGTCATCATGATGTTTGACAGCGGCCTGTCTGCGATTCCAGCAAGCGCCGGCGAGGTTCCCGGGAATCTCTTCTCCGAGGAGTCCTGGGTGGCGCATAAGGGTCGACTCTGGATTCCGGTGGAGGCGACCGAGCTTGCCCGGCCCGCCGGTGGATTCACCGCGGCGTGGGCCGCGGCCTGGCGTTATAAGAAACAGATCGAGTCAGGCGAGTTGCCGGTGATTGAGATTCGCGAAGGGTGGAAGCGCTACAAACCCCTGCATCCGCCGCCGCCGGCGGATGTGCTTGCGAAGATTCGGCAGGGTTCGCTCTGGCGGCAGGAGGGTCTCGCGGCAGAGGCCGAGGCGGCGCTGCGGGTCGTGAAGACCTTTGCAGGCGACAATCTCCAGGCGGCGGTCGATGAGCTGAAGAGGAGCTGTGATGGTCTCGAGCTCGCCCAGCGGAGCTCGCTGCTCTACACCCAGGCAGGTTTTTACAGGGAGGCGACCGCTCTCCTCGAGCAGGTCGTCTTTGACGGCAAGGTTCCGCCGGATGCAGGGGCGGTTCGCTCCTGGGGAGGGAAGGTGACCTTTGATCTCGCGATCCTGCTTACCGACCTGGCCCTGGCCGTTACCCTCTCCTCGTCATCGGTTGTCGAGCTCGAGCGGGCGGTCGAATACTACCGGCTGGCCCTTGGCGGGCTACCCGATGAGCTTCCCGAAAAATCGGAGTGCATGCTTCGCCTGGGACTCGTGCAAAAGATGCGGGGGGATCTCCAGGCGTACAGGAAGTGGGTCGACCAGGCGATTGAGCGCGAGCCGCGGCTCAGGGAAAAGCTCGACCGTCTCGAGCGCGGGGACGGACGGGTCGCCTCTACCGCCCCGGACAGGCAGTTGCTGGACTACCTGCGCTCCCGCATGGCGGCAATCCGCCTCTAGGCCCGGGTGAAACGGTCCTGGTTCAGGTCGGAATTCCGGGGCAGGGGAAGCCTGAGCAGAACTCGCTGATCTCCTGGCGGATGGTCTGGAGCCTGTCGGGATCATCGTGGGCTTCGAACGATTGTTCGATCCAATCGGCAACCTGCGTCATGTGTTCCTCGTTCATGCCGCGCGAGGTAACCGAGGCGGTTCCAAGACGAATTCCGCTTGGATCAAAGGGTTTGCGGGGATCGAAGGGGATGGCGTTCGAGTTGGCCTCGATGCCGCAGAGATTCATCGCCGAGGAGGCCTCCTTGCCGCTGAGTCCCTTGGCCGTGGCATCGAAGAGAATCAGGTGATTGTCGGTGCCCCCGGTCACCAGGCTGAAGCCTCTTTCGAGGAGGGAGGCGGCCAGGGCCTGGGCGTTGGCGACGATCCGGCGGGCGTAGTCCTTGAAGTCGTCCGAGGAGGCCTCCTTCAGGGCTACCGCGATGGCCGCGGTCGTGTGGTTGTGCGGTCCGCCCTGGAGCCCGGGGAAGATGGCCCGGTCGAGGTCGCGCGCGTATTCTTCCTTGCTCAGGATCATTCCCCCGCGCGGGCCGCGCAGGGTCTTATGGGTGGTCGTGGTGACGATGGAGGCATGGGGGAACGGATGCGGATGAACGCCTCCGACCACGAGTCCCGAGAAGTGGGCGATGTCAGCTACCAGCACTGCGTCGACCTCGGCGGCGATTTCCGCGAAGGCCTCGAAGTCCCAGGTCCTCGGATAGGCTGATGCTCCGGTCCAGATCAGCCGCGGGCGGTGCTCGAGCGCCATCTCCCGAACCTGGTCAAGATCGATACGGTGCGTGTCCGGATTCAGCTCGTATTGAACAGACTTGTACTGGATGCCGGAGAAGTTGACCTTCCAGCCGTGGGTGAGATGGCCGCCGAAGGGCAGGCTCATGCCCATGATCGTGTCGCCCGGCTGGCACAGGGCGAGGTAGACCGCCTGGTTTGCGGGAGAGCCGGAGTAGGGCTGGACATTGGCGTGCTCGGCGCCGAAGAGAGCCTTGGCTCTCTCGATGGCCAGGGTCTCGACCTGGTCGATATAGTCCTGGCCTTCGTAGTAGCGTCTCCCGGCGTAGCCCTCGGAGTACTTGTTGGTCAAGACGGTTCCGGTGGCCTGCATGACGGCTTCGGAGGCGTAGTTTTCCG
This sequence comes from Planctomycetota bacterium, assembly GCA_003509045.1. Classification (GTDB taxonomy): domain Bacteria; phylum Planctomycetota; class UBA8108; order UBA8108; family UBA8108; genus UBA8108. The sequence goes on from DODI01000629.1 coordinate 5,750, forward strand.
ATGCGATCAGCCGGATGGAGGACAGCTGGCGGGCCTCTTCCTGGCAGATAAGCTCTTTGATCTCCGGATCAGTAATTTCTATGGCGGAAAGATCTGACATGATTCTCCTGAATCTGTATGGGAATTCACATAATACAGCGCAACGAGTGGGCACACTTTAGCCGAAGGCGGGACTTCAGTCGAGTACGAGCGTGGAGTGCTTTTCGTCTTGGCGTTACAATAACGTCGCCGACAATTGCGTGGAAGGAAAAGTAAGAAGCATGACCAATCTGGACGGGCCAGCCGAGAGCCAACATCCCCGGCTCGAACATATTCCCGATGTCGAATACGAGGACGAGCCTCCGGGTTCATATCTCGGCGAGTTCAGAATCGGCTGGTGGAAGCTCGCCTGGTCTGCGCTGAATGTCCTGGTGGCAGCGCTGATCCTGGTCGGGGCCGAGGAGCCGGGAGAGTCCGCCCCGGTATCGACAATCTGGGTCCTTCTTCCCGCCTCCTGCATCCTGTCGCTCTGCGTTACCCTCTGGCTGTCGATTGTCAGCCGCCTGGAGAGCGGCAAGCTGCCGGTGGCAGCTTGCCTTTTCCTCGATGCCGTCTCCCTGGTCTTGCGTCTATGCATTTGAAGAGATGTTTGGTGAGTACTAACAGCTTTAGATGGTCCATTCTCCTGGTGGCGGCGCTGGCGGCCTCCTGCGGCGCCCGCTCCTCCGGGCCCTACGAGATTGCTGATGTCGTCGATGGCGGGAAGGTGCGCGTGGTGGCTACCTATCGCGGCGACCCGGTACCGGCTCGCCGCCGGATTGACACCAACATCAATGCCCGGCATTGCAAGGGGAAGGTGCTCAGCGAGGAGCTCGTTGTCGATGCCGCCAGTCGTGGAATTCGGAATGTTGTTGTGCGTCTCGAGGGAATCAGCCGGGGCAAGGCGCCTGGTCGCGAGCTGATGGTGGTCAACAGGGACTGCTCGTTTCACCCGCATGTCGGGGTGGCGATGGCAGGTTCCTTGCTGAAGGCCTCCAACGAGGACCCCCTGACACACTCAACCCATCCGTATTACGGCGACAGGTCTTTTTTTAACTACCAGTTTGCCCGTGAGGGAGAGGTCTACTCCGGCCGCAAGCTCACTGGGCCCGGCCTGGTTACGGTCAAATGCGATGTGCACAATTGGATGCGGGCCTACGTGGTTGTCCATGACAATCCCTACGCGGGAGTGACCGATGCCGATGGCGTGCTGGTGATCGGGGAGGTCCCTCCGGGAAGCTATGGTTACGTTGCCTGGCATGAGAAGCTCGGAGAGCTTCGTGGCACGGTTGAGGTCGCCGCGCGCGGCCAGGGGGAGATCCTGTTGAGCCTGGGGCCGGTCGAATGAGCCGCGCAGCTATTTTCAACCTCGCGTCTCTCGCTTCGGCGCTTCTCCTCCTCACCGCCTGCGAAAGAGGTGGTCGAGTCAACGCTCCGCTCACCTGGAAAAATTTCAGTATCGAGAAACTCGACGCTCTCGGCTATGACCGGGCGATGGTGAAGATACCGCCTGGGAACCCGTGGACCGCGGCCAAGGCCGAGCTGGGCCGCCATCTCTTCTTTGATCGTCGATTGTCGAAGGACCAGACCATCTCCTGCGCGAGCTGTCATGACCCCTTGAGGAGCTGGGCCGACAGGACGCCGCTTTCTTCCGGCCTCAACGGCCAGCGCGGCAGACGCAATGCTCCGGCTGTGGTGAACCGGATTTTCAGCCGGGAGCAGTTCTGGGATGGGAGGGCCGGGAGCCTGGAGGAGCAGTCGGCGATCCCGATGGTCTCGGCGCGGGAGATGGGCGAGAGCCACCAGATGATTATCTCGAAGGTGGCGCAGGTCGCGGCCTACAGGCGGCTCTTTGGAGAGGCCTATGGAGATGAGAGGGTTGACCTGGAGAGGATCACCGGTGCCATCGCGAGTTTTGAGCGAACCATCGTCGTTTACGACTCGCCCTGGCAACGCCACGAGACGGGGAAAGATGACGCTCTCAGTGAAGCCGCCCGCCGGGGGCTCGAGGTTTTCAAGGACAACAACCGGGGTCGCTGCACGGCGTGCCATTCGGGCCCCAATTTTACCGACGAGAAGTATCACAGCACGGGTGTCGGTGTCGCGGAGGGTTCGCTTGCCCCCGATCTCGGACGCTACGAGGTGAGCGAGGCAGATGGCGACCGGGGACGGTTCAAGACTCCTACCCTCATGAATGTCGCGCTTACCTCGCCCTATATGCACGATGGCAGGTTTCGAACCCTTGAAGAGGTCGTCGAGTTCTACGGCCGGGGCGGAGCGGAGAATCCAAGGTGGCCTCTTGATCCGGAGATGAAGAAGCTGAACCTCAGCCCGGGGGACAAGAAGGATCTCGTCGCCTTCCTGAAGGCGCTCACCGGCCGGACTACCCGGGTCGACATCCCTGCTCCGCTGAAGTGAGCCGACTCCGGAGTCTCAGTCCTCGATCTCGAGCCGGATCTCTGTAAAGGCCGCCTCGTCTCCAGACCAGTCAAACGCCTTCTGGTCGGCGAGCTTGCCGTCCATCACCGAGTAGACCAGGTAGACGACCCCGGGGAAGTTGGGAGCCTCAAAGACGGCCGCCGCTTCGCTGTCTGTTTCCGAAAAATAGGATTCCGCGTCGGGGTGGGAGTGATAGATGGCGGCGAGGGCCATTCCCCCGAGTTCTTTTTCCCCGCTGATTCGCGCCATCTCCTGCGGATCCATGAAATAGGCCGTACGGGCGTCGCGTTTGTAGGTCTCGGGATTCTCTTTGTGGAGCTTGTTCTGGAGATTGGTCATGGA
>DODI01000262.1:0-11248 GCA_003509045.1 Planctomycetota bacterium
CAGAAGCTCTTCTTGGCGACGACCTTTGCAGGGGCAACCTTCGTTTTTTCAGTCTCAGCAAAAACTGAGATTCCAATGCCCAGGCAAAGGGCCGCGACGACCGTGAAGTTGATAGCTTTACGCATTACGCTTTCTCCTAATTCTTAACTGACAGGTATTCAAATGATTTCCTGCTAACCACATAAAGTATGGCTTCCAGGCAAAATCAACACACCTGAAACCCGAACATTGTTTTTCCAGATCAACTTAAAGAATAAATCAAGCTTCCGAATCCATCCACGGTGTATAAGTAAAAGTGTTGTACTGGGGTGGCCCGGTAATTCGCAATCATTCACGGTTTATCCCCGGCTGGAGGCCCTGAAGCCCGAACGATGCGTTTCAGTGAATTTGTTTAATTGTATCGGCTATCCTGAATTTTAAGGTCGCAGGCTCCATCTTTCGGATTCAGCGGTTTCATCCCATTGAAGAATAAGTCATTTAACGGCAAATACCTCGTGATCATTATCCTGGCATTGGCCGTTATTTTTTCGATGGCCCTGTCCGTTTCAGTGAAATCCATCGTCAATAAAATGAAGACTGAAGAGTCTGGGGCCCGCTCGCCGACGAAAGCTGCCCAGGGGAATTCTGGGTAGTGAGTTTTGCAGAATTAATCTGGTTCACGATGGCCGGCTTGACTATACTCCTCACAATATTGAGAGAAATTCAACCTTTGGAGAGGCCCTGATGAGTGACGCCGCAGAAGGTTCTGCCGAGGAAACTAAAGTTAGCGACCGCTATGAGCTGAGCGACCTTTTTTCCGACGAGAGCGAGGACACCCAGGGCGTTCTCAAGGTTGTCGGCGTCCTGATTCTGTTCGGCCTCATGGTGTATGCCCTGAGTCTTCCGTTCAGGGCCTTCCTGGATTAAAGAGCCGGAGAGAAAATGTCTGATCATTCGGAACCATATGCTAATGGGTTTGGGATACTTGCCGGCATCCTCATTCTGTGGGTCGGCACGTTTGCTCTTTGTGTCATTTTTAAATCGCTCTTCTATGGCGGGCCCGAGGCCGGGGGCGAGGAAGAGGAGCAGGAGAGCCGGGCCGGCACGCAAGGTGTCGATGTCGCCACTCTCCGCGCAATGGAATGCCATAAGAGGTTTATCTTAAGCGATGCCATCTCGCAAGCTGACCTTCCTGGGATCCAGCACGTCTGATTCCGGCGAGATCCTGGTTGAAGATGAGGCCTTCCTTCCAGGGAGCGTGGTTGCGCTCAAAAGGAGACGCTCTCCATGGGATCCCTCGCGGCCCGTTGAGAGAATCATCCTCGGCTCCAATCCAGCTCGAGCCGACGTGCTGGTCAAGGCCGACGGCATTGAAGCCGAGCACGTCCGCTTCTACCTGCCGGTCGATGGCTGTGGAGACAATGACCTCAAGGTCATTGTCGATGGAACGGTCAAGGTGAACGGACGGAACATTCCCCACACCGAGTGGCTCGCCCTTGTGGACGGAGATGAGCTGGAGCTGAGCAGTTGGCTTTTCAAATTTGAGCAGGAAGGTTGAAGGGCGATCCTGTCGGCGAGGGGAATCAGAGAGTTTTCGACAGGGCCTGTCCGAGCCAGACAGCGGACAGGCCAGCTGCGATTTGAAGGCCGATATTGGCGGCTGCAAGCCCGGCGCCGTTCTCCTTGAGAAGGTCGAGGGTCTCGTAGCCAAAGGCTGAGAAGGTGGTAAACCCGCCCAGCACTCCGACGATAATGAAAAGCCTTGGGGTCGAAGCCTCTGCGGTCTGAAGCAGGCCATACGCAAGTCCGATGAGAAAGCATCCTGAGATGTTGGCCGCAAGCGTTCCCCAGGGGAAGCCTGTCCCAAGGAACCGCTGGGCCAGGTGGCCTACCAGGTAGCGAGCCATCGCCCCCAAGGCTCCTCCGAGACCGACGGATATCAGGTCCTTTACCATGGCGCCTTTATTTCTCCAGGCAGGGCTTCAATTGCCAACGATCTTTTTCAGCTCACCGTAGACCCCTGGGTCGTCCTCTTCGGCCTGGTAGGTGAAGGGGTAATGCTGGTTGGCCTTCAGGTTCGAGTAGGTCCAGGAGCAGAGAGATTGAACGCAGAGATTCATTGCGGTCACCGCGAGCTCCCCTGTCTTTGAGTCGTCTACACTCACAATAGCCTTCGATCTCTTGGCTAATTTGACGACCATCAGGTTGAACCGGTCAAGCGGCGTTGAATTGAAACGAGGAAGCAGGATGCTGGCCTCATCTCCAACCGCGTTGGCTACCCGGCCATTGGGGGCCCCGCTGGCGGAGACCAGCAGTTCGGGGTTCACTGCCCGAACTGCCTTGATGAGGGAGGCGCAGCCTTCAGGCGAGGCGATCATCGCGTGCTTGTATTTTTTGGAGGTGTGCTCTTCCGCGACCTGGACGAGGACATTGGTGTAGGCCTTTTTCTTGAGCCAGGCGCTGGCGTTGGAGACGGCGTCCTTTACGGCAGCCTCATCCCGAAGCACCTGGTCTTGCGCAGGGCTGAAATAGCCAAGGATAACAACCGCCCCGATTTTATCGCAGGCCTCGATGACCCGGCCGATGCGCTTGAGGTCAGCCTCTCTGAGTGAGCCGTCAGGGTTGAAGGCGGAGTTGATGGATCCGGCATATCCCGGGTCTCCGCCCTGGAGGTTCAGGATGATGGTGTTGACTCCATGGGAGATGTATCGGGGGAGCTTTTTGAGGAAGGCCTCGGTGTTCTTGTCTGCATCGAAGCCCCTGGGCGAGGTCTTGGCGTTTCTGTCATCAAACGTACAATTGACCATCCTCACGCCCATCAGGAGCCCCTCTGGCTCAGCCCCTTCATAGGTTGGCTTGCCGTTGATTTCCCAGAACCCGTCTTTCACTGCAATTCTGGTTGTGGACTCAAAGCCTGAGAGCCTGGTGGCAACGATGACAAGTATGCACATCGTGAAAACCACAGAGGCGGGCGGCACGTGGGGGCGAATTTTCATCTTTCGATCGAGTTCCAATTAATTGGGCTCATAGCGCTAGTAATGAGACAGGGACAGGACCTCCATGAGGTTGTCCTGTCCCCGGTTATTCTCAGCAAAAAAATCTACATAGGCTTCCCGACCTGGGGGACGGGAGGAATGGCAACGGCTCCATCGAAGGTGTATCGACTGAAGTCGTTATTGCCGCCTTCTCCTACAAACTTTTCAGGCCCCCAGTGTTCGTCACTCTTCATGATGGCATCCCAGGTGACATCTCTGCCTGTGTAACAGCTGGTCCTGGAGAGAATGGCTGTCATGGTGCTGTGAGCAACATTCTCGGCCTCATTCAGGGAGCCCTTGTCTTCTTTGATGCTGGCCTGCAGATCCATATGCTCCTGCACATAAGGGTTCTGCTGTTTTCCAGACCATGTCCATTCATTGGGGCCCCAGATGTTGGCGCGACAATTCGAGCTGCCCTTGGTTCCGACGACAAATTCGGATACATCGTTCCAACAGCTGACGATTTGCCTGCACATGCTGGTCACCCGAATGTCCGGGTAGCCGCTGCCTTGTGGGTTGGCATAGATCAACTCGGTGGCGAAGTGGTCAAAGATGTTTCCGTAGACATCTTTTCCAGTGCGCACCTGCCGACCGCCCATTCCCCGGGCCTTGATCGGATGTGAGCCGATGAACCAGTTGATGACGTCGAGGTTGTGGACGTGTTGTTCAGTTATATGGTCGCCGGAGAGCCAGGTGAAGTAGAGCCAGTTACGGATCTGCCATTCGGTGTCCGACCAGCCCTTTGCCTTTTCCCGGGTCCAGAGACCGCCCATGTTCCAATAACAGCGACCATTAACAATCTGCCCGATAGCCCCATCCGCAATCCGCTTCTGGCACTCGATGTACTGCTTCTGGTGGCGGCGCTGGGTTCCAGCGGCAACGCTGATGCCGTTTTTCTTGGCTTTTTCTCCGGCCGCGAGAAAACGGCGGATGCCGGGAGCGTCAACGGCCACCGGCTTTTCGGTAAAGACGTTTTTGCCGGCGGAAACCGCCGAATCGAAATGCTCGGGTCGGAAGTGGGGAGGGGTCGCTAAAATGACATAATCTAAATCGAGGTCCAGCAGCTTCTTGAAGGCATCGAACCCGACAAAAGTTCTTTCTTTTGGGATCTTGTGGGTTCTGCGGGCCCGCTCAGCTCGATCCTTGAAGAGGTCGGCGACCGCATGGATGGTGGCTGTATCGCCCTGAGTTTTCGCAGCCTGGATTGCATTGCCCGCGGCACCGCTTCCACGTCCTCCGCAGCCAATGAGGCCGATCTTGAATGCCCTGGCCGGCCGGGCAGAGAGAGGTATGTTGAAGCCGACAACCGCGCTGCCAGCGGCCGCCCCCTTCATGAACCCGCGACGAGACACGTCAGGCTTGCTCTTTTTACTCACAGAATCCTCCTGTTGAAGCTGGTTGGCTGCTTAATTCAGATTAGCGAACCTACACCGTAACGGGAAGCGCCGTTGTAATCAAGGAGGGGAAGAGTGCGGATTTCCAATGGAATGCCTAATTGTTGAGTGTATTGTTAATAGCAATGTGATCGTTCAGGGCGCCTCCCAGGGGGAGGCTTGGCCTTTGATCACGAACTTCTTACAGGGGCGCAGCAAACATGAATCGTTTTAGAATCCTCTGCCTTCTTGGGTCGTTGGCGCTCGGCGCTTCAGCTGTCCATGCAAGGCCTGCAGACAAGTCCAGGTTCCTTCAATTTCAGGACCAGGGCAAAGAGACGGGTGAGCTGAAGACCTCGATCGTCACCTACCGCAATAAGGAAGGTGTTGAGGTCTCCCTCATCTCGGCCGTTCATGTCGGGGATAAAAAATACTATGACGACCTGGAGGCTGACTTTCGCCGCTACGACTCTCTTCTCTATGAAATGATCAAGCCCGAGGGGGTCAATCCTTCCACGCGCGGCAAGGAAGAAGGCGGGAGCATCATCAGCGTTTTCCAGAGGGGAATGAAGACGGCCCTTGATCTCGAATTCCAACTAGATGGTATTGACTACACCAAGCCGAATTTCGTTCATGCAGATATGGATCCGGATACTTTCTTTCGTCTTCAGAAAAAGAAGGGGGAGGGGTTCATCTCGCTAATGCTCAAGTCGATGCGGGCTGAAATGAAGCGTCAGAAGGAGGGCAAGGGCAGTCCCCCTGGAATTTTCGACATGATCCGCGCCTTCACCAGTGAAGACTCGGCGAGATCACTCAAGTACCTTTTCGCCAGGCAGATGGAAGGCATGGAGGATCTTATGGCTGGTTTCGAGGGCGATGGTGAATCGGTAATTGTGGGCGAGCGAAATAAAGTCGCCGTCAGGGTCCTCGAAAAAGAAATCAAGGCCGGCAAAAAAAAGATAGGGATCTTCTACGGAGCGGCTCATATGCCGGATATGGAAGAGCGCCTCATTAAGAAGCTTGGGTTTTCCCAGGTCGGCAAGGAGCGATGGCTCGTCGCCTGGGATATCAGCAAAAAAAAAGCTCCGGGTAAGCCCTCCGAGGAATCCCGACGGACGCGTCTTTGAGACGAAGAACGCAAGCTCAGCTTGCCGGAAGCTTCGCCTGGATTCTTGCGATGGCCTCTTCGATTCTCTCCCTCTCCCCAAAGGCGCTCAGCCTGAAGTAGCCTTCGCCCGATGGCCCGAAGCCCGAACCCGGGGTGCCGACAACATGGGTGGAGTCGAGCAGGAGATCGAAAAATTCCCAGGACGTCGCGTTGGCGGGGACTCGAAGCCAGCTGTAGGGGGAGTGGATGCCGCCATGGACTGAATACCCGGCCGCCTGGAGTCCTTCCCTGATGATCCGGGCATTCGCCATGTAGAATTCAATAAGGTTGCGGACCTGTGCCTTTCCAGCTTCGGTGTAGACTCCGGCTGCCGCTCGCTGCACAGGATAAGAAACTCCATTGAATTTGGTGGAGTGCCTCCTGCTCCAGAGTTGATGGATGGAGACGTCTTCTCCGGAGGAATTTTTCCCGGTCAATTCGCAGGGAACGACAATGAAGGCGCATCGGGTGCCGGTGAAGCCGGCAGTTTTTGAAAAGCTCCGGAACTCGATCGCCACCTCCCTGGCGCCTTCAATCTCATAGATGGAGCGGGGGAGGTTCGGGTCGCTGATGTAGGCCTCGTAAGCGGCATCGTAGAGAATGACGGCTCCGCAACCTTTCGCGTACGCTACCCACGCCGCCAGTTGTTCCCGGGTGGCCGCTGTCCCGGTTGGGTTATTGGGCGAGCAGAGGTAGACCAGGTCGACCGCCACATCCGGGATCTCGGGTTGGAACCCATTCTCCTCGGTGCAGGGCATGTAGAGGATGTTTTCATAGCAGCCGCGGTCATCGGAAGGCCCCGTGCGGCCAGCCATGACGTTGGTGTCGATGTAGACCGGGTAGACGGGATCGGCCACTGCCACCTTGCAGTCCACAGAGAAGATCTCCTGTATGTTGCCGCAGTCGCACTTGGCTCCATCAGAAACAAAGATCTCATCCGGCTCGATCGCCACGTTTCTCGAGGCGTAATCATTCGCCGCGATGAGCTCGCGCAGGAAGAGGTGGCCCTGCTCGGGACCGTAACCCCTGAAGGTCTCCACGGAGGCCATCTCGGCTACGCCCTCCTGGAATGCCTGGATGACGGCTGGAGGAAGAGGCCTGGTGACGTCCCCGATGCCAAGCTTGATCAGGTCGGCCTCAGGGTTCTCCTGTGAAAACGCCTGGACCCTCCTGGCGATTTCCGGAAACAGGTAACCGGCGGAGAGCTTCTGGTAGTGATCGTTGATTCGTGCCATAGGGGCAGAAGTGTACCGAAACCCAATGCTTGGAGGCAATGTTCTGCTTGACAACTCCTAGGCGCCGAGGCGAAAAAGATCGACGACAACCCCGCCGCATCCAGAGAGGGCCGCATGTCACTGATCGATTATATCGTCCTGGTCGTTTACTTCCTCTCCATGGCAGCCATCGGCGTCTGGTGTATGAAGAAGGTGAAGCATCAGGAGGACCTTTTCCTCGGCGGAAGATCTTTTGGGAAACTTTTCCAGACCTTTGCCGCATTCGGGGCCGGCACAGGAGCCAATGATCCTGTAAATGTAGGCAGAAACACCTACACCAGCGGCTTCAGTGGAATCTGGAGCGTTCTATTCTGGCTCCTGGTGACTCCGTTCTACTGGATCTTCGCGGTCTGGTATCGACGTATGCGGCACCTGACCCTTGGGGACTGGTTTGTGGAAAGGTACGAAAGCAGGGCTCTCGGAGCGGCCTATTCCGTATTCGGGATCGTATTTTACATGCTCTACCTTTCTGTCGCCTTCACCGCAGTCAGCAAGGTTTGCGAACCCTTGATCGCGCCAGGGCAGACGGATGGATCACTGAAAACAATCCTCCTGCCAATTATTGGGCTCGTAGTTGTCGTCTATGGAGTTCTTGGCGGTTTGCGGGCGGCCTACTGGACAGACTTGATCCAGGGCTTTTTCATCATCATTCTTTCCGTTCTCCTGATCCCTTTCGGGCTCACGCTGCTTGTCGAAAATTTCGGAGATCCCGCCAGCGAAGGATTGATGGCCGGGTTTAAACACCTGCACGAGCAATTGCCCGCAGCCGCTTTCCAACTGGCTGGCAATGAGTTTCCGCTTTACTACATAGCCTGCATCTTTCTTCTCAATCTTGTCGGGATCGTAGTCCAGCCTCACTTCATCGCTACTGGAGGGGGCTCGGCCAAGTCTGAAAATTCTGCCAGGGTCGGGCTCGTTGTCGGCAACTTCCTCAAACGTTTCTGCACGGTGGGTTGGGCCTTGACCGGCTTGATCATGTTGGCCCTGTTGTCAGTCGATCCAGAAATTGGAAAAGATCCGGACAAGGTCTGGGGGCTCGCGGCGGTAAAACTTCTCGGCCCATTGGACATCGGCCTTGTCGGGCTGATGGTGGCTTGCCTCCTGGCCGCGCTGATGTCATCCGCCGACTGCTATATGCTGGTGACCTCCGCCTTGGTGGTGAGGAATTGCTACGCAGCCTATCTGGACAGGGAGGCCAGCGAGGAGCGATATCTGCTCGTAGGCAGGGTCGTCGGCGTCGTCATCATCGCCGGAGCCGTATACCTGTCCCTGGCAAGCTACGATGTTTTTGGGCAACTCAAAAACGCCTGGGAGATTCCGGTTATATTTGCCGCTCCGTTCTGGATTGGAATGTTCTGGCGCAGGGGGACAAAAAGGGCCGCGTGGATTACCGTCATCTTCTCCTTAATTGTTTTTGTCCTGTTGCCAATGCTGCTCCCCCTCTTGCCTGGACTGCGGGAGAATCAAAGCTATGCCGTAACGACCGCGGAGGTCAGCAGGACCGTAACGCGTCCTGCGAGTCCTGCCGATGTTGCCCGGAGAGGCCTCAAGATTCAGGCCTGGAGGTCGAAAGCAGAAAAAGAACCCGGGGCCGTGGAGCCGAAAGAATTGAAGGCAGGGGAGGACTTTATGGAGACTCGGACAACAGCCCCGCGGTCCGTATTCTGGAAGGATGGGTTCGTTCGACTGAGCGGGCCTGAAAAACCGGCCGTCGTTACGACCCAGGAGGACGATTCAGGATCCCGGGTCGTCACGAGACGCTATGGCCCGGAGACACGATTTCGGGGGAAGGGCTTCTTTAATTTTGATTTCCTTCTTTATGGAGCCATAGGAGTGAACCTCCAGGGGCTTTCGAGAGAGGCCGTCGAGGCCCTGAGGCTGCCTCTCAAGGTCATGGTACCTTTTCTCGTCATGATCATAGCCAGCCTGCTTACCAGGCCCAACAGCAAGGAGTCGCTGGATCGATTTTACGTGAAGATGAAAACTCCCACAGAACCGGACCCTGAAAAGGACAAGCGGGAGCTCGAGCTCTCTTATGCTTCACCGGACCGGTTTGATCATAAGAAACTATTCCAGGGGAGTTCGCTCGAGATTCAACGCCCCGATTCAATGGACGTTGTTGGTTTTATCCTGAGTTGCCTAGGGGTGGTCGCGGTGATTCTCCTTGCCCTCTGGGTTGCCAATCTCGGCGCCTGAGTTGGAACCCCTTCGTGTGACAAGCCCCTTCGCAGGGACACATCCTCAAACCTCTGGCGGGGGCCAAATTGGATTGACATCACCTCTTGAGTCTGTTCAATTGACGGCTACGTTTATTTAAATAACTGGGCTTTTTACCGCGCCTGTGCCGATCCCGGTAGCGATGTGTTGTCGCCCCCAGGAGTGGTCAGAAGCACGATATTTTCAGTGTCAAACGCCTCCGAACCGGATGCGGCAGACAAAAGGGACGGAACATGAAAACCTTTTTCGCTTGTAGTGTCATTCTCCTCGCATTGTCGACCAGCCTGTTTGCGGATCCTGTCGCCAGGACAGCTATCTTTGATCCGACGATCGGCCCGAATAATTACACCATTCAGTTCCCTCTCGAGCTCAGTGGAGCGACGGTAGATATGAATATCGTGGGCGGAAGCTTTGAGTTGGTGGTAGATGAGGACGAGGGCACCGCGGCCCTGGCCTCCTGGCACCAGGAGATCGACCCCGTCATGCTCTTCGGGATGAGCACCGGCCCGATCACCATCTCTCTGGTTACCGAAGAAGGCGAGAATGCCGTAGGAACCTACAACGCTGAAACGCGGGAGTTCGCGGTAGAGGCCACCTTCCAGATCGAATTCGATGACAGCCAGCTCTGGCAGGTTGGTTTTGTCTCACCAGTGAACCTGACCGCGGTAGAAGAGGGCACCATTCACGGCAGCGGGAGCATCGGCTCAGTGATCATGCACCTTGCCGGCGAGGGCGAATTTGCTGGAGGAACTTTTTCCTACACATGCAATACGAGTGCCCGCTTTGATTATGACCTTCCGGCCTCCCAGGCTCAGACCGGCGACGTCAACCAGGATCACGCCCACGACATTTCGGACCCCATGGCTATTCTCAGCGAGCTTTTCCTTGGGAACCCCATGCCCTGCAGGGCTGCCGGCGATGTCAACAGCGACAGCGACATTGATCTCTCGGACGCGGTCTATATGCTCAACTACCTCTTTATTGGGGGCCCCGCGCTTCCCGAAGAGGCTGTTGATTGCACGGCGGGAGATGCTGCCTGAGACAGCACTCATCAAAAGAACATTTTAAGGCCGTGAGTTCCGGACGGGGCCTCGCGGCCTTTTTTATTTTTCGCGAATAGCGAGCCGCCACGAATTCAGCTCTTTTCGAGAGCCTTCTTTGCCTTCTCGGCCGCCTCGACGGCCTTCCTGGCATCGTCTGCGGCCTGCTTGAGAGCGGCGTCGGCTTCCGCCGCTGCTTTTTTGGCCGCAGCGTCTTCTGCTGCCGCCTTGGCCGCGATTTCGGCAGACTTTGCGGCGCTATCGCTGGCCGCCTTTGCCGCCGCCGCGGCCTTGATGGATGCCTGCTTGTTTTTCTCCGCTTCCGCCACAGCCGTTCGCGCAGCGTCTGCCTTCTTCTTCGCTTCCTCGGTCTTCTTTTTAGCCTCAGCTTCAGCGCTGGCTTTCGCCGTCTGGGCCTTCTTCGCTTCCTCGGCTTTTTTCTGGGCCAGGGCCTCGGCCTCTCGGCGAGCCTTTCTCTCAGCTTCGAGCTTCATGCGGGCAATCTCTTCGGGGTCCTCAACAGGCGCGGCGGGGATCGAGCAGCGAAGGAGAGTGTCCTCCTTGCCGGGCTTGCTGCTGGTCCCGCAGTAGAGGGTCTTGCCATCTCTTGAGAAGGTCACGCACCAGGTAGTGCAACCCGGCTTGGCCAGGGTTGCATAGTGCTTGCCTCCAGAGGCCTCCCAGAGTTTCACCTTGTGATCAAAGCTCGAGCTGGCCAGCAGCTCTCCATTCGGGGAAAAGGCCACGGAGGTGACCCAGTTCTGATGCGCCTTCCATTCAGCCTTCTTCGCCGCCGAGATGCCCGTATCCGAGGGGGCGATATTCCAGAGCTTGATCATGTTGTCAGCTCCGGCTGTCGCGAGCGTTTTTCCATCAGGGCTGAACTTGACGGACCAGACCGCATCTTCATGAGCATCTATTTTGGCCTTCTCTGTGCGTGAGGCGACATCCCAGAGCCTTACTGTCTTGTCGAACGAACCGGTGGCGACCCACCTTCCGTCCGGAGAAAAAGCAACCGTGCGAACCGTGCCTGCGTGTCCGGCCAGATCTCCAAGGAGCTTCCCCGTGGACACATCCCAGATCTTGGCGGTCGTATCTTCGCTGGCAGAGGCGATGAGTTTTCCATCAGGGGAGAAGCTGATGGCTGTGACCCAGTTCTTGTGTCCTTCCATGGTCCTGGTCA